>JAGNPA010000403.1 GCA_017989885.1 Aquabacterium sp. | reverse complement strand
GCCGCGTCCTTGAACTGTTGGGGCTTGACCGCCCACACCACGGTGCGCGCCGTGCGCAGTGCGTCGTCCGGGCCGGCGGCGGTCTGCACCCCCAGCGTGTCGGTCAGGCGCTGACGCTGCTCGGGCACCGGGTCAATGACCAGGATGCTGGCCGGGGCGGTGCCCTGACGCAAGAGGCCCCCAATGATGGCGGTGGCCATGTTGCCGCCGCCGATGAATGCGATGTCGATCGAAGTGCTCATGCCCGCCATCATGCCGCAATCGCGCCAGGCCCTGGGCCACCCACGGCCCGCTGCCGCCTCAACGCTGACCAAACAGCGCCGTGCCCACCCGCACCATCGTCGAACCCTGCGCCACGGCGGCTTCCAGGTCGGCACTCATGCCCATCGACAGCACATCCAGCGGCAGCCCGGCGGCACGCAGTTGCTCGAACACCACACGCACCTGGGCCAAGGCCTCGGCCTGCACGGCCGGATCGGGGGAGGGCGCCGGCAAGGCCATCACGCCCCGCAACTGCAATCGGGGCAGGGTGGCCACCGCCTGCGCCAGGGCCAGCGCCTCGCCCGGAGTCACACCGCTCTTGCTGTCCTCGCCACTGGTGTTGACCTGGATGCACACCTGCAGGGGCGGCAGGTGCGGCGGCCGCTGTTCGCTCAGGCGCTGGGCAATCTTGAGCCGGTCCACGCTCTGCACCCAGTCAAAGTGCTCGGCCACCACACGCGTCTTGTTGCTCTGCAGCGGCCCGATCAGGTGCCAGGTGATCTGCTCGCGCAGGTCCGCCAGCTCGGCGATCTTGTCGAGGGCCTCTTGCACGTAGTTTTCGCCAAAGCAACGCTGCCCGGCGTGAAATGCGTCGCGCACCGTTACGGCTGGAAACGTTTTGCTGACGGCCAGCAGCGTGACACTGTCAGCTGGACGCCCCGTTTGTGCACACGCTGCCTGTATCCGGTTTCGTACGAGTTGCAGGTTGTTCGCGATCGTCGCCATAATGGGTCTGTAACGAATGACAGGTCGACATCATCCATGGATATCACCCAACTGCTGGCCTTCTCGGTCAAAAACAAGGCCTCTGACCTCCACTTGTCGGCAGGCCTGCCTCCGATGATTCGGGTGAATGGCGACGTGCGCCGCATCAACGTCGATGCGCTGGACCACAAGCAGGTCCACGAAATGATGTACGACATCATGAACGACGCCCAGCGCAAGCACTTCGAAGAAACACTCGAGTGCGACTTCTCGTTCGAAATCCAGGGCCTGGCGCGTTTCCGTGTCAACGCCTTCAACCAGAACCGCGGCGCCGGCGCCGTGTTCCGGACCATTCCGTCCAAGATCCTGACGCTGGAGCAGCTCAACTGCCCCAAGATCTTCGGCGACCTCGCGCTCAAGCCGCGTGGCCTGGTGCTGGTGACCGGCCCTACCGGCTCGGGCAAGTCCACCACGCTGGCCGCGATGGTGAACCACCTCAACGAAACCGAATACGGTCACATCCTCACGGTGGAAGACCCGATCGAATTCGTGCACGAGGCCAAGAAGTGCCTGATCAACCAGCGCGAAGTCGGCCCGCACACCATGAGCTTCTCGAACGCGCTGCGTTCGGCCCTGCGTGAAGACCCCGACTGCATCCTGGTGGGTGAGTTGCGCGACCTGGAAACCATCCGCCTGGCCCTGACCGCCGCCGAAACCGGCCACTTGGTTTTCGGCACCCTGCACACCTCCAGCGCCGCCAAAACCATCGACCGGGTGGTCGACGTGTTCCCCGCTGCCGAAAAGGAAATGGTGCGCGCCATGCTGTCCGAATCGCTGCAGGCCGTCATTTCTCAAACGCTGTGCAAGATCAAGGATGGCAGCGGCCGCGTCGCCGCCCACGAGATCATGATCGGCACCTCCGCGATCCGCAACCTGATCCGCGAAAACAAGATCGCCCAGATGTACTCGGCCATCCAGACCGGCAGTGGCCTGGGCATGCAGACCCTCGACCAGAACCTCACTGACCTGGTGCGGCGCAACATCATCTCGCCGGCTGAAGCCCGCTCCAAGGCCAAGATCCCCGAGAACTTCCCGGGCTGATCTTCAAGACGCGCGCCACCTTCACCGACTTTCCCCAAAAAAATCAGGACACCACCATGGAACGCGACCAGGCATCCAAATTCATCAACGACCTGCTCAAACTCCTGATTTCGCGGGGCGGCTCCGACCTCTTCCTCACGGCCGAGTTCCCGCCTGCCATCAAGGTCGACGGCAAGATCAACAAGGTCTCGCCCCAACCCCTGAGTGGCTCACACACCATGGCGCTGGCGCGCGCCATCATGAACGACAAGCAGGCCGCCGAGTTCGAGCGCACCAAGGAGTGCAACTTCGCGATCGCGCCCACCGGCATCGGTCGTTTCCGCGTCAACACCTACATCCAGCAAGGCCAGGTCGGCATCGTGCTGCGGGTCATCCCGGCGCACCTGCCCACCATCGACGGCCTGGGCCTGCCCCTGATCCTCAAGGACGTGGCCATGGCCAAGCGCGGCCTGGTCATCTTCGTGGG
>JAGNPA010000074.1 GCA_017989885.1 Aquabacterium sp. | reverse complement strand
CTCCTTCGCATGCGCGCGGTGCCCGCGTGCAACGATCAAGGGTGTCGGGTCGTGGTCTTGTCATGTACAACTCCTTATGAGACGAGAAATGCCTGTCAGACCCACAGAGCGCAAAACCCGTGCCCGCTGATGATTTCTTTCAAATCAATGACTTAGTTGAATGCAAGGTATAATTCACCCTACCAAAACCTGGTTAAAATGACCTGATATGGTAGATTTCACCGCCCTTCAAACCACCCTGCTGACCGATCTGTCGAGCGAGCTGCCGGCCGCCCTGCGCTTGCAACGCCTGGTCGTGGGCGTGCGCGACGCCTTCGCCTGCAGTGCCGTCGTGCTCTTGCGGCTGGACGGCGACAGCCTGCGCCCTCAGGCCGCAACGGGACTGGTGCACGAAGTGCTCGGACGCAGCTTCACGATGGGCAAGCACCCCCGTCTGGCGCAGATCATGGCGTCGCGTGAGCCAGTGCAATTTGCAGCCGACTGCGAGCTCCCCGACCCCTACGACGGCCTGCTGCAGGACAGCCCGGATGCGCCGCTGCCGGTGCACGACTGTCTGGGCATGAGCCTGTTTCTGGATGGCCGCTTGTGGGGTGCCGTGACGCTGGATGCCCTCGAGCCCGACCATTTCGACGCGCAGACGCTGACGTCATTGCGTGCCTGCGCGCTCTACATCGAATCGGTGCTGCGGGTGTGCCGCCTTGAGCATGATCTGCGCAGCCTTCGCCTGTCACGCCCTGAAGGGGTTGCCGGTGAGAGCGATGCGCCCAGCTCCATCTTGGGCAGCAGCGCGGTGCTGCGGCAGTTGCTGGACGAGTTGGGGGTGGTGGCCGATTCCGAGCTGCCAGTGCTGCTACAGGGCGAGACCGGCGTGGGCAAGGAGTTGTTTGCCCGCTGGCTGCACCGCCATTCCCCCCGGGCGGACAAGCCGCTGGTGTACGTCAACTGCGCAGCCTTGCCAGAGACGCTGGCAGAGAGCGAGCTGTTCGGTCACGTCAAAGGGGCGTTCTCGGGTGCGGGGCAAGATCGCCCGGGACGTTTTGAAACCGCCAACGGTGGCACCCTGTTTCTGGATGAGATTGGCGAGTTGCCGCTGTCGATTCAGGCCAAGCTGCTGCGCGCACTGCAAAACGGCGAGATCCAGCGCCTGGGCACGGATGAGCCCCGGCATGTGGACGTGCGCGTGATTGCGGCCACCAACCGCAAGCTGTGGGAGGAGGTGCGGGCTGGGCGTTTTCGGGCTGATCTGTACCACCGGCTCTCGGTGTACCCGGTGCACATCCCGCCCTTGCGCGAACGCGGGCGCGACATTCTGGTGCTGGCCGGGCATTTCCTGGAGCTGAATCGGGCACGGCTGGGGCTGCGTTGCCTGCGTCTGTCGCCGGATGCCGAGAAAGCGCTGCTGACGTATGGGTGGCCGGGCAATGTGCGCGAGTTGGAGCACGTGATCAGCCGCGCGGCCTTGAAGGTGCTGAGCCAGGCCGAGTCACGCACGGAGTTGCTCAGCATTGAGGCCCCCTGGCTGGGGCTGGACGGCAACGAGGTCGCGGCCAAGGCCGCGGAGAAGCTCGCCCCCGTGCGCGACCTGGGGCCGCTGCAAAGCGCGGTGGACCGGTTTCAGCGCCAGCACATTGAAGAGGCCCTGCAACAGAACCAGGGCAAATGGGCCGCCGCCGCACGCACCCTGCAGATGGACCCGAGCAACCTGCGCAAGCTCGCGCGCAGGCTGGGGATGGTATGACACATCAGACAAGAAAAAACCCCAAGCGAATCCATCACTTGGGGTCATGTCTTGGCGGAGAGGGCGGGATTCGAACCCGCGGTAGGGATTAACCTACACACGCTTTCCAGGCGTGCGACTTAAACCGCTCATCCACCTCTCCGAAGCCCTCAACTATAGCAAGTTTTTCGCAGCCACATTCAGTTGATAGCGACTTTCTTGCCATCTTTGTAGACGTACAGCGTCATGGCCGGGTTCTTCAGGTCGCCTTGCGGCTCGAACGCCACCCTGGCCGTCACACCCTGGTAGTTGGTGGCCGCCAGCTTCGGCCCGTAGACCTTGGGGTCGACGGAATTGGCGCGCTTCATGGCGTCCACCAGCACCATCGTCGCGTCGTAGGTGTAGGGCGAATAGACCTGGAACTGCTTGGGGAACTTGGCGTCGTAACGCGCACGCCAGTCCTTGCCGTTGGGCATCTTGTCGATGGCCGCCCCGCCCACCGCGCACACCACGTTGTTCAAGGTGCGCGCGCCGCTGGCCAGGTCCTTCAACTTGTCGGTGCAAATGCCATCGCCGCCGAACAAATAGGCCTTGCTCAGACCCAGCTGCTGCATCTGGCGCAGCATGGGGCCGGCTTGCGGGTCCATGCCACCAAAGAAGATGCCATCGGGCTTGCGGCTCTTGATGGCCGTCAGAATGGCCATGAAGTCCACGGCCTTGTCGTTCGTGTATTGCTGACTGACCACCTCGATGCCCAGGCTCTTGGCCGTCTTGGCAAACACGTCGGCCACACCCTTGCCGTAGGCGGTGCGGTCGTCAATGATGGCCACCTTCTTGACCTTCAGAACCTGAGACGCGTGTTGCGCCAGGCCCGCGCCCAGGGCGTTGTCGTTGGCCAGCAGGCGGTACACGTTCTTGTAGCCCAGCTGGGTCAGTTCGGGGTTCGTGGCCGATGGCGTCACCATGGGCAGGCCGCACTGGCTGTACACCTTGGCGGCCGGAATGGTGGTGCCCGAGTTCAGGTGTCCGACCACGCCATTGACCTTGGCGTCGCAGAGCTTTTGCGCTGCAGCCGTGCCCTGCTTCGGATCGGCGGCATCGTCTTCGGCGATCAGCTCGAAGCGCACCTTCTTGCCGGCAATCGTGACCCCTTGCGCGTTGAGCTCTTCCACGGCCATGCGGGCGCCGTTCTCGTTGTCACGCCCGTAGTGCGCCTGGGGGCCCGACACCGGCCCGACGTGACCGATGCGCACCACCGTTTGCGCCTGCGCCGAATGAGACAGCACCGCTGCCATCACGGCAGACACCGCCAGAACCGCACGACTCACCTGGGGGAAACACGCCATGGAGAACTCCTTGAGAAGGGAATAACAGTCAGAAGAACAATGCGAGCAACAGCTCAACGCGGGCGCAACTTGGCCAGCTCTTGCGCCACCGAACGGGTCACGACGTCACGCATGGTGAGGCTCAGCTCATCGCGCATGTCGCGGATCAGTGCCTCGGTGTGACGCGCCAGAATGGGCGTCAAGGCCTCGCGCAGCCGGAACTCCAGCATGCTGTCGACACGACGCTGCACATCCACCATCACGCGCTGGACCAGTTGCTCGTGGGTCAATTCGGCAGGCTGCGCCGGCATCGACGCCACGACTTCGGACGTCAGCACCGGGTCGCTCAGCAAAGGCACGTCGCTGAGATCGACCGGCGGCTGCCCGAGCTCAGACGCTGGCGCCTCTCCGTCCGGATGGGTCGGCAAGACCAGGGTCTTGAGGGGCACCCAGTCCGGCGTGCCACCTTTCTTCTCCGGCAGATTGCGCGTCACGATCATGTGAGGCGGCTCGTCAGCGGAAGCGGGTGCCGTATCCGGTGCGGCGTCGGTGTCCAGGTGCAGGGGCTCGATGACTTCGGTCAGGGTCGGCACATGCGGCAGATGGGGGCGATCAGTCTCGTTCATTCTTTGACCTCGTGAGGGTTCACCTGCCAGCCCTTGGCAGCGTAAGATTTCCAGCGCAGGCGGCCTTGCTGGCGGTCGTTGGCCTCGTTGGAGACGATCTCGAACAGGCGCGCAAAACGTTCACAGCCCGCCGGCAGCGTCTGCCCGATGTTGACCAGCACGCCCCGCTCACCGGGGGCCGTGGCCGGGTCAACGGTCAACCAGATGGGCGTGCTGTGCTGTCGCACCGGCAAGGACCCTTCGGACTGTGCCAGCACATGCGGCACGAAGTCCCGGTCTTCAAACACCCACAGCTGCCGATCGAGGGCCTTCAGCGCCGCGGCATCGCCCGTCACCACCACCTGGGCGCCCGCACGGTAGGCCTTGCGCAGCAGACGGCAGGCATAGGCCAGCTTGTCGGAGACGCCGTGGTGAAACTCGACGATGCTCATGTCCGCTCGCCCTCCATGCTCAAGCGCGCCCTGCTGCCGGCCGGCGCGCCGACTTGGCCGCGACTTTCTTGACCGCCGGCTGGGTCACCGCCTTCGTGGCCACCTTCTTCGTGGCCGCTTTCTTGGCGGGCTTGGCCGGCAAAGGCTGGATGGCGGCCGCGCCAGCGCTGGCCTGATTCAGGATGAACTGCGTCAGCAGCCCGACCGGACGGCCCGTGCCGCCCTTGGCCGCGCCCGACTTCCAGGCCGAGCCGGCGATGTCCAGGTGTGCCCAGCGGTAGGCCTGGGTGAACTTGCTCAGGAAGACGGCAGCCGTGATCGCGCCGCCCTCGCGCCCACCGACATTGCCCAGGTCGGCAAAATTGCTCTTGAGCGACTCGCCATACTCTTCGTCCAGGGGCATGCGCCATGCGGTGTCCAGGGCTTGCTGACCAGCGCCCAGCAGGGCCTGGGCCAGCTCGTCATCGGCCGAGAACAGGCCGCTGTGCTGGTGTCCCAGGGCGATCACACACGCACCCGTCAGGGTGGCGATGTCCACCACAGCGGCGGGCTTGAAACGCTCGGCATAGGTCAGCGCATCGCACAGAATCAGGCGGCCTTCGGCGTCGGTGTTGAGCACCTCGATGGTCTGGCCCGACATGCTGGTGACCACGTCACCGGGCTTGGTGGCAGTGCCGCTGGGCATGTTCTCGCAGGTGGGGATCAGGCCCACCAGGTTGACCTTGGGCCGCAGCTCGGCAATGGTGCGGAAGGTGCCCAGCACGCTGGCAGCGCCGCCCATGTCGTACTTCATCTCGTCCATGCCCGCGCCGGGCTTGAGCGAGATGCCGCCCGTGTCAAAGGTGATGCCCTTGCCCACCAGCACCAGCGGTGCGTGCGACGCTGCAGCACCTTGGTAGCGCAAGACGATGAACTTGGGCGGCTGGGCCGACCCGTTGGTCACCGACAGGAAAGAGCCCATCTTGAGCTTTTCCAGCGCGGGGCGCTCCAGCACCTCAACCTTGATGTGCTTGTGGGTCTTGGCCAGTTGACGCGCTTCGTGCGCCAGGTGAGACGGCGTGCAGTAATTGCCCGGCAGGTTGCCCAGCTCGCGCGCCAGGGTCACGCCATGGGCCAGTGCCTCGCCTTGTGCCAGGCCTTGCTTGACGGCGGTCTGCTCGGCCGCGGCACACAGCAGGGACACCTTCTTGAGCGCACCGGCCTTGGGCGCGCTGGGCTTGGTGTGGCGGAACACATAGGTGGCATCGGCCACAGCCAGTGCCAGCGCCTGGGCGTGCGCCGTGGTGAGGGCCAGACCTTGCGCGGCGGCCACCGCGGTGTGGGCAGCACCCAGGTCCTTGACCGCCGCCAGACCCTTGGCCACGGCGGCCTTGAAGGCTTTCGGCTCGGCATTGGCGGCCGCGCTCAACACCAGGCGCGACGCTTTCACGCCTGCGGGTCGGTGCACGTACAGCGTCTTGCCGGCCTTGAGGGCGAAGTCTTGCGCCTTCACGGCGTCGTCAATCAGGCGGTCGAGGGCGGCGTCGCCCGTGTGGGCCAGATCAGGCGTGAGCACCACCACGAGGGCGTCGGCATTCACCTGAGACAAAGCGGGCCCTTGGGCCGAGATAGCGCGGTAGTCCATGCTGTGCAAGTCCATAATGGACAGTTGAAATCAGATCCGAACAATGTTATTCGATTCCTCCGTACGCCGAGAACTCTGGCGCAGCTTTATCGGCACCTTGGTCGTGCTGCTCACCGTGGTGCTGACCATGTTGCTCATCCGCATCCTGAGTCAGGCGACGCGGGGCGCTTTTGCGCCTGCCGACCTGAGCCTGGTGCTGAGCTATACCCTCATCGGCCAGTTGCCCGTCATGGTGGCCCTGGCCTTGTTCGTGGCGGTGGTCACGGTGCTCAGCCGGCTGTGGCGCGACAGTGAAATGGTCGTGTGGCAGGTCAGCGGGGCCAGCCAGTTCGCCTTCATCAAGCCGCTGCTGAAAATGGCCTGGCCGGCCATCGTGCTGGTGGCGCTGTGCACCCTGGTGGCCCGCCCCTGGGCCCAGAACCAGACCGAGGTGCTCAAGCAGCGCTACGAGCAACGCTCCGACATGGCCCGGGTGGCACCCGGTCAGTTCCAGACCTCGGCCGACGGCAAACGTGTCTTCTTCATCGACAGCCACAGCGACGGGCAGCAAACCGCCCGCAACGTCTTCATGGTGATGACGGACAAGGGCCAGGAGTCGGTGGTCACCGCGCGCGAAGGCCTGCTGCAGCTCGACCAGGGCTTGCGCTACCTGGTGCTGGCACAGGGCGAACGCACCCAGACCGACCTCACCACGGGTGAGAAGACCCTCTCTCACTTCAGCACCGCCCGCATCGCAGTTGGCGACGCGCCCGATGTGGCGCTGAAGGTGCCCGAGCCGCGCAGCATGTCCACGCTGGACTTGCTGGCGATCCCGACGCGCCAGGCGCAAGCCGAACTCACCTGGCGGATCGGGCTGATCTGGGCCACCTTCAACATGGTGCTGGCCGGCCTGAGCCTGGCGGCGGGCAATGCCCGGCGCAACAGCAACTGGAATCTGGTCTATGCCTTGCTCGTGTTCGTGGTGTACTTCAACCTGCTGAGCCTGAGTCAGTCCTGGGTGAGCAAGGGCAAGCTGGAGTGGATTTCGGGCTTGCTGCTCATCCATGGCGGCTTGACGCTGGGCGCTTTGTTCATGATCTGGTGGCGTGATGGCGCCGTGTTGCCTGGGCGCCATGTGTCCCGGCGCGCCTGGGCGGCCAGTCAAGCGGAGGGCGTGTGATGCACACCGTTCGCAAGCTGATCTACAGCTCGGTCATCAAGCACGTGTTTGGCGTGACACTGGCCTTTTCGGCCCTGTTCTTCTTCATTGATTTCGTCGACGAGATCCGCAAGTACAGCGCGACCGATTCGCTGATCACCTGCCTGTACATGCAGGGACAGCACTTTTACGACATCTTCCCGATCGGCCTGCTGATCGGTGCGATCCTGGCGCTGGCCGGCATGGCCCGCACCAGCGAGTTCACCATCTTGCGCACCGGGGGCCTCGGCCCTGGACGCGCGCTGAGCCTGCTGGGCGTGCTCGGTCTGTCGGCGGCCGTGCTGATGGTGGTGGTGGGCAACTCGGTGGTGCCCTGGGCAGAGCAGCAGTTGACCCTGCACAAGGCCCAGGTCAGTCAACGTGGCCTGCTGAAAGCCGGGGGCAGTGGCACCTGGTTACGCGAGCGTCGTGAAGCACCGGGCGATGCGTCTCGCACCATCACCGTCAACGTAGGCTCGGCCGTCAGCGATGTCGAGTTTGGCGCCGTGCGCATTTTCGAGTTCGACGGGCAAGGCCGGCTACAGCGCCGCCTGTTTGCGCAGGAAGCGCGCATTCGGCCGCTGGGCAGTGAAGCCTCGGCGCAAGGCTCGATCTGGCAGCTCAAGGGCGTGCAGGAAACGGTCTGGCTGTCGCATGAGCAGCAGATTGACGAGCAGACCGTGCGCGCGGGGGCACGTCTGGTGCGCGAGTCGCAACTGGCGTCGCTCGACTGGCAGAGCAGCCTCACGCCCCTGGTGGTGTCGGCCTCGGTGCTGCCGCCCGAGACCATGTCGACCTT
>JAGNPA010000402.1 GCA_017989885.1 Aquabacterium sp. | reverse complement strand
CTTCGAGGATCAGGTTGGTGTCGGCCAGGCGCAGGCGGTCGCCCACCGTGGGGCCGAACATTTCCGCGTAGGCGCGGCGCTGGATGCTTGCCATCTTGGCGTGTCCTTCTAGAGATTCCGGTGATGCGTGGGATGCCGACGAGGTGTCAGAGCGGGCCCTGGGTCAGGCCCCGAAAGCCATACACCACGCGGGCGCCGGCGTAGTCCACCAGCTCGACCGTGCGTTGCTGACCGGGCTCGAAGCGCACCGCGGTGCCCGAGGCGATGTTCAAACGCATGCCCTGTGCGGCGGGCCGGTCAAAGCGCAGGGCACCGTTGGTTTCGGCAAAGTGGTAGTGCGAGCCCACCTGGATGGGGCGGTCGCCCGCGTTTTCCACCACCAGCGTCAGGGTGCGGCGGCCGGGGTTGATGGTCAGGTCGGGGCCGTCGATGAGCAGCTCGCCCGGTGTGATGCCATCGGACATCATTTGCGCCCCTTGAACCAGATCACCCCCGCGATCAGGGCAGCCACCACGACGAAGCCCAGCACATCGGTGCTGTGCCAGTGGGAAATGCCGGGCAGGCCGTGACCTTCGTGGGCGTGCGCAGTCTGAACAGCCAGCAGGCCGGCGGTGAGGATCAGGGTGGTGTGCTTCATGATGGTGCGCAATGGGTTGAGTTTCGGGTTCATGCAATGGGTTGGTGCACGGTCACCAATTTGGTGCCATCGGGGAACGTGGCTTCGATCTGGATGTCGGGAATCATGTCGGCCACGCCGTCCATGACGTCCTCACGGCTGAGCACCGTCTTGCCCTCGCTCATGAGGGCGGCCACGCTCTTGCCGTCGCGGGCGCCTTCCATGATCGCAGCAGAGATCAGGGCCACCGCCTCGGGGTAGTTGAGCTTGAGGCCGCGGGCCTTACGCCGCTCAGCCAGCAGGGCAGCGGTGAAGATCAGCAGCTTGTCTTTTTCGCGTGGCGTCAGTTCCATGGTGTCTTTTCAAGGCCAAAGCAGGGGGCCGCGTACCGGCGGCATCGAAATTGCGGTGTCAGGGTACGGATTGAACTCACACCATGCAAGACCCAGACCTGCTTCTCACCCCCCAGCCCGCCAGCGATGCTTTGCAGCGCGTGGTGAAGGTGCGCAGGGACTACAACCGCTGGGTGGCGTCCGAAACTCTGGAGGATTACGCGCTGCGCTTCACGCCGCGCTCGGCCCGGCGCTGGAGCGAGGCGCGGGTGGCCAACACGGCCTTCGGGGTGGCATCCTTTCTGGTGCTGGAGGCTTTGGGGGCGACCCTGTTGGTGGACCACGGCTTCATCAACGCCTTCTGGGCGATTCTGGCGACGGGGTTGATCATCCTGCTGGTGGGCTGGCCCATCAGCGTGTACGCGGCCCGCTACGGCCTGGACATGGACCTGCTCACGCGGGGCGCCGGGTTTGGCTACATCGGCTCGACCATCACCTCGCTGATCTACGCGTCCTTCACCTTCATCTTCTTTGCGCTGGAAGCGGCCGTGATGGCCTATGCGCTGGATCTGGCGTTCGACATTCCGCCGGCTTGGGGCTACTTGATCTGTGCGCTGGTGGTGGTGCCGCTGGTCACCCATGGGGTGACGATCATCAGCCGCCTGCAGCTGATCACCCAGCCCATCTGGCTGGTGATGCTGGTGCTGCCCTTCATCTATGTGTTTCGCGACCATCCGAACATCTTGCAGGATCTGGCCGCTTACCCAGGCGCTTCGGGTGCGTATGGCGAGTTCAACGTGCTGGCCTTTGGCTCGGCGCTGACGGTGGGCATTGCCCTGATCACGCAGATGGGCGAGCAGGCCGACTACCTGCGCTTCATGCCCGAGAAGCGCCCGGAGCGTGCCGGGCGCTGGTGGGCGGCGGTGTTCGTGGGTGGGCCCGGCTGGGTCATCCTGGGGGTGTTGAAGATGCTGGGCGGGGCGCTGCTGGCCTGGCTGGCCATGAGCTACGCCATTCCCGTGGCGCGCGCGGTGGACCCCAACCAGATGTACCTGGTGGCGTGGGAGAAGATTTTCTCCTCGCCCTCGTGGGCCATCGGCGCGGTGGCCTTGTTCGTGGTGATCTCGCAGCTCAAGATCAATGTCACCAACGCCTATGCGGGCTCGCTGGCGTGGTCGAACTTCTTTGCGCGGCTGACGCACAGCCATCCGGGACGGGTGGTGTGGGTGGTGTTCAACGCCCTCATCGCCTTGCTGTTGATGGAGCTGAACCTGTTTCAGGCGCTGGGCAAGGTGCTGGGCCTGTACTCCAACATCGCGATTGCCTGGATGATGGCCGTGGTGGCCGACCTGGTCGTGAACAAGCCGATGGGCTGGTCACCCAAGGGCATCGAGTTCAAGCGCGCCTATTTGTACGACATCAACCCGGTGGGCGTGGGGGCGATGGGCCTGGCCTCGTTGGTGTCGGTGATGGCCTATGTGGGATGGCTGGGCGAGCTGACCCAGGCCTTCTCGGCCGTGCTGGCGATGGTGGTGGCCTTCACGACCTCGCCGCTGATTGCGTGGGCGACGCAGGGCCGCTATTACCT
>JAGNPA010000401.1 GCA_017989885.1 Aquabacterium sp. | reverse complement strand
TGTTCACCTTGCGCTGGCTTGACGGCCGGATCAGTGCCATCGAGGCGCAAGCCGACACCCTGCCCCCGTCCGACGCGAACCCGGCCGGCTTCGACGCGGCCGGCAAGTTGGTGATCCCGCCCCTGGTGGAGCCGCACATCCATCTGGACGCCGCCCTGACCGCTGGCGAGCCGGCCTGGAACCTCAGCGGCACCCTGTTCGAAGGCATTGAGCGCTGGTCAGAGCGCAAGGCCCTGGTCACGGCCGAGGACACCAAGTCCCGCGCGCACCGCACCATCCGCATGCTGGCCGCCCACGGCATCCAGCACGTGCGCACCCATGTCGACGTCACCGAGCCGGGGCTGGGCACCCTCCAGGCCATGCTGGCCGTACGCGACGAGGCCCGCGACCTGGTGGACCTGCAGATCGTGGCCTTCCCTCAAGAAGGGATCGAATCGTTTGCCAATGGTCGCGCGCTGATGAGCGAGGCCGTGGAGATGGGCGTGGATGTGGTGGGCGGCATCCCCCACTTCGAGAACACGCGCGACCAGGGCGTCTCGTCCCTCCACTTCCTGATGGACCTGGCCGAGCGCCACGGCCGCCTGGTGGACGTGCACTGCGACGAAACCGATGACCCGCATTCGCGCTTCCTGGAGGTGCTGGCCGAGCTCACCCGCGTGAAGGACATGGGCACACGCGTGACGGCCAGCCACACCACGGCCATGGGCTCGTACGACAACGCCTACTGCTACAAGCTGTTCCGGCTGCTCAAGCAGGCAGGGCTGAGCTTCATCTCCTGCCCCACCGAGAGCATCCACCTGCAAGGCCGCTTTGACAGCTACCCCAAGCGCCGCGGCCTGACCCGCGTGCCCGAGCTCGACCGCGCCGGGCTGAACGTGTGCTTTGCGCAGGACTCCATCGTGGACCCCTGGTATCCGCTGGGCAACGGCAACATCTTGCGCGTCCTCGACGCGGGGCTGCACATCTGCCACATGCTGGGCTACGAGGACCTGCAGCGTGCGCTGGACTTCGTGACCGACCACAGCGCCCAGGCGATGGCGCTGGGCGACGGCTATGGTCTGGCCGTGGGCCGCCCCGCCAACCTGGTGCTGCTGTCCGCCGAGAGCGACTATGAGGTGCTGCGCACGCAAGGGCATGCGCTGCTGTCGGTGCGCCACGGCAAGGTGATCTTGCGCCGCACGGTGGGCGAGGTCACGTGGCCCGGCGCTCAGCCGCCGGAAGGGACCTCGCGCCAGGGCTGAACCGCCGGCTCGTCCGCAAACAGCGGGTGGCCCTCAGCCTCTTCGAGCGTCAGCACCGGGGTCACGCAGGCATCGGCGTCGGCGAAGCGCTCGGCCCACACGGCCAGCGGCAGGGAGGCGACCAGGGCGGCCACTTCCTCACGCAAGGCCAGCGCATCGGGCGTGCCGGGCAAGGCGCCGCGCTGCCAGTGGCGATCGGTCCAGCCCGGTCGCCCGAACACCTCGCAGGCGGCACGCCAGAACTTGTGTTCCAGCGCCCCCACGGCCAGGTGGCGGTCGTCGGCCGTGCGGTAGAGGCTGTAGCAAGGCAGGCCGCCGTTGAGCAGGTCTTCGCCGGCGCCCGGACGATGCCCCAGCATGGGCGCCAGCAGGGCCGCGGTGGAGCGCGGCATGACCAGGTGGGCGTGCAGGCCATGCGTCATGCTGACGTCGATGTGGCGGCCATGGCCGGTACGCTGCGCCGCGAACACCGCCGCGAGGATGGCGATGGCGGCCATGGCGCTGCCACCCGCCAGGTCGCCCCACTGCACATTGGACTGGGCCAGGGCGCCGTCAGGGGCGCGCATCTGATCGAGCGCGCCCGAGATCGCCATGAAATTGAGGTCGTGGCCGGCCTTGTTCGCCCAGGGGCCACGCTGGCCGTAACCGGTGATGGACACCATCACCAGCCGTGGGTGGCGTGCGTGCAGCGTGGCGGCATCCAGCCCCATGGCCGCGAGGACACCGGGGCGGAAGCTGTCGACCATCACGTCGGCCGTGGCCAGCCAGTCCCGCAATTGCGCGAGCTCATCAGCCTGCTTGAAGTTGATGCGACGCGTCTCCTTGCCATGGTTGAGCGCCTGAAACAGCGGGCCCAGCGCCCGGCCCGGGTCGCCCTCGGGCGGCTCGACCTTGACGATGTCGGCCCCCAGGTCGGCCAGCATGCGGGTGCTGAAGGGCCCCGGCAGGTTGCGCGTGAGGTCGATCACGCGCAGGCCGCTCAGCAGCCCGCTCAAGCCCGTCGCCCCGGGCCCGATGGGTGCCGCCGGGCTGGCTGCCGCGTCGCGGGCAGAACTCACAGCACGTCCTCGAAACGGCCACCCTCTTGCGCCATCTTGACCACGATGGCCGCAGGCTCAAAACGTGCGCCATGGCGCTGCGCCAGCTCACGCGAACGGGCCACGAAAGCCTCGGCCCCCATCGCGTTGATGAACTGCAGCGCGCCGCCCTGGTGGGGCGCAAAACCCCAGCCAAAGATGGAGCCGATGTTGGTGTCGGACACCGAACGCACCACCTTCTCCTCGAAGCAGCGCGCAGCTTCGT
>JAGNPA010000003.1 GCA_017989885.1 Aquabacterium sp. | reverse complement strand
TGCCGCGTTTGCACAACGGCAAGTGGATGTCGGTCGGTCGTCTTGACCTGAACACCGAAGGCCTGCTGCTGTTCACCAACTCCGGTGAGCTGGCCAACCAGTTGATGCACCCCCGCTTTGGCGTGGAGCGTGAGTACGCCGTGCGCGTGCTGGGCTCCCTGGGCGAGGATGCGCGCAACAAGCTGTTGTCGGGCGTCGAGATCGATGGCCAGACGGCTTCCTTCCTGTCCATCAGCAACGGTGGCGGTGAGGGTGTGAACCAGTGGTATCGCGTGGTCATCACCGAAGGCCGCAACCGCGAAGTGCGCAAGCTGTTCGACGCCGTGGGCCTGACGGTCAACCGTCTGATCCGCGTGCGCTATGGCGCCATCGTCCTGCCGCGCGGTCTCAAGCGTGGCGTGTGGGTGGAGCTGGGCGAGTCCGACGTGCGTGCCGTCAAGTCGCTGGCCGGCATGGACCGCCAGCCTGAGGCGGGTCAGGGTGGTCGCGGTGGCCGTGGGCCCAAGCCCCTGCCCGTCAAGGCGCGTCCGGCACCCGTCGGTGGCCCAAGCCAAGGCCAAGGCCAGGGTCCTCAAGGCCGTGGTGGTCAGCCAGGGCAGGGCGGTCGTCCGCAAGGCAAGCCCTTCAATGAACCCGGCGCCTTCGGCAACAAGAACCGTCAAGAGCGTGAGCGCCAACCCGCCCCGCGCCACGATGGGGATGACGACGAGCACTTCGCCCGGATCCCGAACCCCCTGGAGCAGACTTTTGACCGTCGCTTCGTCAAGGGCTCTCAGCGCATCACGGCAGGTTTTGGTCGTCCCGATCAGAATCACGGCAAGGGAACGGGCGAGCCGCAAAAGGGCCCCCGTCAGCCTGACCCGCTGCAAACCTCCGTGGGCTACATCGGCGCCGATGCCTTCTTTGGCAAACCCGGTGGCGGTGGTGGCGGCCGTCGCGGTGGCGGCGGCGGCGGTGGTGGTCGCGGTCGTCGCTGACCCCATCCCCGCACACACGAAAACAACTTTCACAGACAGAGCCTGGTCATGTGCGCACAGTAGAATGTGCGGTTTTGTCCAGCTCACTGAATCAGGAGAATTCCATGGCTATTGAACGTACCCTCTCGATCATCAAACCCGACGCCGTTGCCAAGAACGTCATCGGCCAAATCGTCAGCCGCTTTGAAGGCGCTGGCCTGAAGGTTGCCGCTGCCAAGCTGGTGCAACTGTCGCGCGCTGAAGCCGAACAGTTCTACGCTGTGCACGCTGCCCGTCCTTTCTTCAAGGACCTGGTTGAGTTCATGATCTCCGGCCCCGTGTTCGTGCAAGTGCTCGAAGGCGAAGGCGCGATCCTGAAGAACCGCGACCTGATGGGCGCCACCGACCCGAAGAAGGCCGAAAAGGGCACCATCCGCGCTGACTTCGCTGACAGCATCGATGCCAACGCCGTTCACGGTTCCGACGCTGCCGAAACGGCCGCCGTCGAAATCGCTTTCTTCTTCCCCGCTCTGAACGTCTACAGCCGCTGAGCTGTCGACCTCGCTGAGAGTTGAAGAAGTATGAGCGCCGTCAACCTGCTGGATTTCGACCTGGATGGGTTGACTGCGTTCTGCGAACAACTGGGTGAAAAGCGCTTTCGCGCCACCCAGCTGTTTCGCTGGATCCATCAAAAAGGCGCGACCGATTTCGACCAGATGTCGGATCTCGCCAAATCGCTGCGCAGCAAGCTCAAGGGTGTGGCCACCCTGCAAGACTTGTCGGTGATCAGCGAACACGTCTCATCCGACGGCACCATCAAGTGGCTGTTCGATGTGGGCGCAGGCAACGCCGTCGAGAGCGTTTACATCCCCGAGTCCGATCGCGGCACGCTGTGCGTGTCCTCGCAGGCCGGCTGTGCGGTGGGATGTCGCTTCTGCTCGACCGGTCATCAAGGCTTCAGCCGCAATCTCACCACCGGTGAAATCGTCGCCCAGCTCTGGCATGCCGAGCATGCGCTGCGCAAGCGCCTGGGCACCACCGAGCGTGTCATCAGCAACGTCGTGATGATGGGCATGGGAGAGCCGCTGCAGAACTACAGCGCATTGGTCCCGGCCCTGAAGGTGATGCTGGACGACCATGGCTATGGTCTGTCGCGTCGCCGTGTGACGGTGTCGACCTCGGGCGTGGTGCCCATGATCGAGCGCCTCCAGAACGACTGTCCGGTGGCCTTGGCTGTGTCCCTGCATGCGCCCAACGATGCGCTGCGCGACGAACTGGTGCCGCTCAACCGCAAATACCCCATCGATGAATTGCTCACCGCCTGTCAGGCTTACCTGACCGCCGCGCCGCGCGATTTCATTACCTTTGAATACTGCATGCTCGATGGTGTCAACGACACCGACGAGCACGCCCGCCAGTTGATTGCCCTGGTCAAGGGGCGCATCAACTGCAAGTTCAACCTGATCCCGTTCAATCCCTTCCCGGCATCGGGTCTGCTGCGCTCCAACAACGAGCGTGTGCAAGCCTTCGCGCGCATCCTCGTCGATGCCGGCATCGTGACCACCGTGCGCAAGACCCGTGGCGACGACATTGACGCCGCTTGCGGCCAACTGGCCGGCGAGGTGCAAGACCGTACCCGTGCGGCGGCACGCATGTTGCGTCAACCCGTGGCCGTGAAGGTCGCGTTGCCCAAAGCGGGTGAGCGCAACCGCCACACGCATTGAGTGCGGGTCAGCAGCGTCTGACACCACACTACACTGGCGCTTTTGACATGGAGATTGCCGCATGAGGACGTTTCGCTCGTTGCTGACCGGTTTGGGGATCGCAGGCCTGCTGGTGGGCACACTGAATCTGGCCGGCTGTGGGGCCACCATGCCGACGGCGACCGCTGGCAGCCAGGGCGACATCGCCACCGCCTCCGACGAAAGTGAAGTCCGCAAACGTGCGCGCATCCGCATGGAGCTGGCCGCCACGTATTTCAGCCAGGGGCAGTTCACAACGGCCCTCGATGAGCTCAAGCAGGCCGAGGCCATCGACCCGTCCTTGCCGGACACGTACGAGATGCGCGCCCTGATCTACGACGCGATGGGCGACACCGCACGGACCGAAGCGAATTACCGCGTGGCGCTGGATCGCAACCCCAACAACGGCAGCGTGCTGCACAACTACGCCTGGTATCTTTGCCGCCAGGGCCAGTACCCGGCGGCCGACGCCATGTTCGAGCGCGCCTCCAATCAGCCTCAAACGGTGGCCACCAGCAAGACCTTGCTGGCCCGCGGCGTTTGCCAGGTGCGCGCAGGGCTGTATCCCGAGGCGCAGAAGACCTTGGCACGCTCGTATGAAATAGACCCCACCAATCCGGCGACGGCCTTCAATCTCGCGTCCGTCTTGCATCGCCGGGGTGAACTGGAGCGCGCGCGCTTCTACATTGCGCGCGTAAACAGCCGCGACGATCAGATCACGGCCGACTCACTGTGGCTGGCCACCCGCATCGAGCATCGCATCGGCAACCGCGACGGCGTGCGCGAGTTTGGTGATCAGCTGCGTCGCCGCTTCCCCGCCTCACGTGAAACCAACCTGCTCGAGTTGGGACGATTTGATGACTGACAGTGCTCCCCTCAACCTTGTGATGCCAGATGCGGGTGCTCGCCATGCCGGTGAGTTGCTGCGTCGGGCGCGCGAGGCGCAGGGCCTCACCCTGGATCACCTCGCGACCCAGATCAAGGTGTCACCGCTCAAGCTGGAGGCGCTGGAGCAGGGGCGTTATGACAGCCTGGGTGACAGTAACTTCACACGGGCGCTCGCCATGACCGTGTGCCGCACCTTGCGCATCGACGCCACCGAGATCCTGTCCGGCCTGCCGGCGGCGCGTCTGCACTCACTCAATCAAGGCAAGTCCCCGATCAACGCCCCCTTCCGCGACCATGGCAGTGTGCCGGCCTTGTTTGACCGTGGGCATCGGCTCAATCTGAAGGTCTTGCTGGCGCCGCAATGGTTGGTGCCGCTGGGTTTGCTGGTGGCTGCGGCCATCATCTATGCCTTGCCCGACAGGTTGGCGTGGCCCTCCTGGATGGGTGACGCCGACTCCCATGCCGAGGCCCCCATGCCGTCCCTCGACGAGGATACGGCGTTGGCACCTTCGTCCATTCAGGTTGCGGCCGACCCGGCAGTGCCGGTGGCGCTGCCAGAGTCGGCCAGCGCGGTCGGTTTGGCCGAGTCGACGTCGATGGCGCCCGCCAGTGCCGTGGCCCCGGCCAGCGTCGTTGCCAGCGAGGTGCTGACGCCCGCCGTCACTCAGCCGGCCCCTGTTCTGCCATCGCCCGCACCTTCGGCCGTGGCCATGGCGGCACCCACCGTTGGCGTCGCACCCGTGCGCATGGTGTTGACCGACAATTCCTGGATTGAAGTGGTGGACGCCTCGGGCTCGAAATTGTTCTCACGGATTGCCCGCGCCGGCGAAGCCGTGGAACTGCAGGGCCTGGCACCGTTCCGTTTGCGCATTGGCAATGCCAGCGCTGTGCAGGTCAGCTTCAAGGGCCAGCCGGTGCCCCTGACCGACGTCACACGCAACAATACCGCACGTGTCGAGTTGAAATGACCCTGGAAAACTTCTCCCTCATCGATGTCTCCCGCCCCGCTGCCCGGCGTTCTCGGCAGGCGAGGGTGGTGTGGGGCTCCCGCGTGGTCACGATCGGGGGCGATGCCCCCGTGCGCGTGCAGTCCATGACCAACACCGACACGGTCGATGTCATCGGCACCGCCATCCAGGTCAAGGAATTGGCGGTGGCTGGCTCCGAAATGGTCCGCATCACGGTCAACACACCGGAAGCGGCGGCCGCCGTGCCGCACATCCGCGACCAACTCGACCGCATGGGCATCGACGTGCCTCTGGTGGGCGACTTCCACTACAACGGCCACCGCCTGCTCACCGAGGTGCCGGCCTGTGCCGAGGCCTTGTCCAAGTACCGCATCAACCCCGGCAACGTGGGCAAGGGCGAGAAGGGCGACAAGCAGTTTGCCCAGATGATCGAAGTGGCCTTGCGCCACGACAAGCCCGTGCGCATCGGCGTCAACTGGGGCAGCCTCGATCAGGAACTGCTCGCCGCGATGATGGACGAGAACGCCCGCAGCGCCCAACCGTGGGACGCCCAGCAGGTCATGTACCAGGCGCTGATCAGCTCGGCCCTGCAGTCGGCCCAGGCCGCGCAGGAGCTGGGCATGAAGCCCGAGCAGATCATCCTGTCCTGCAAGGTCAGTGGCGTGCAGGACCTCATCAGCGTTTACCGTGGCCTGGCCGCCCGTTGCGACTACCCCCTGCACCTCGGCTTGACCGAAGCCGGCATGGGCACCAAGGGCACCGTGGCCTCGGCCACCGCCTTGTCCATCCTGTTACAAGAGGGCATTGGCGACACGATCCGCGTGTCGCTCACGCCGCAACCCGGCGAGGCCCGCACCCAAGAGGTCGTGGTCGCACTTGAAATTTTGCAGGCCTTGGGGCTGCGCACCTTTGTGCCCAGCGTCACCGCCTGCCCCGGCTGCGGCCGCACCACCAGCACCACCTTCCAGGAACTGGCCAAGCAGATCGACGACTTCCTGCGCGCGCAGATGCCGGTCTGGCGCAGCCAGTACCCCGGCGTCGAGAACCTCAAGGTGGCGGTCATGGGCTGCATCGTCAACGGCCCGGGCGAGAGCAAGCATGCCGACATCGGCATCAGCCTGCCCGGCACCGGCGAAGCTCCCGCAGCCCCGGTGTTCATTGACGGCGAAAAAGCCCTCACCCTGCGTGGCGAGCGCATCGCCGAAGAGTTCCAGCAACTCGTCCAGACCTACATTGATCGCCGTTTTGGCGGGGCCGCACAGGCCTGATCCCTTTCAAGAAAACAAGAAACTGACGCTCTCATGGCAGAAAAGCTGACCGCCATCAAAGGCATGAACGACATCCTGCCGCCGGAATCGGCGCGCTGGGAATGGCTCGAAGACAAGGTGCGACAACTGATGCGCCGCTACGGCTATCTGAACATGCGCACGCCCATCGTCGAGCCCACCGCCTTGTTCGTGCGTGGCCTGGGCGAAGTCACCGACATCGTCGAAAAGGAGATGTACTCCTTTGAAGACAGCCTCAATGGCGACAAGCTGACCCTGCGCCCCGAAGGCACCGCCGGCTCGGTGCGCGCCATCAACGAGCACAATTTTCTGTACGAAGGCGGCAAGCGCCTGTACTACATCGGCCCCATGTTCCGCCACGAGCGCCCGCAAAAAGGACGCTATCGCCAGTTCCATCAGGTGGGTGCCGAGGTGCTGGGTTTCGCCGGTCCGGACGTGGACGCCGAGCTCATCCTGATGACCGCCGCCCTGTGGCGCGACCTGGGCCTGACCATCGGTCAGGACGTGAGCCTGCAGATCAACAGCCTGGGCCAGCCCGATGAGCGCAAGGCCCACCGTGCGGCCTTGATCACTTACCTCGAAGCCAACGCAGACCAGCTGGACGAAGAGGCGCGTCGCCGCTTGCACAGCAACCCGCTGCGCATTTTGGACACCAAGAACCCGGCCATGCAGGCCCTGGTGGAAGCCGCGCCCAAGTTGATCGACTTCCTGGGCGACGAATCGCTGGCCCATTTCGGTGCCGTGAAGTTCGCCCTGGAGGCGGCTGGCGTGCCCTACCAGGTCAACACCCGTCTGGTGCGTGGCATGGACTACTACAACCTCACCGTGTTCGAGTGGGTGACCGACAAGCTCGGCGCCCAGGGCACGGTGTGCGGCGGTGGTCGCTACGATGGCCTGGTCGAACAATTGGGCGGCAAGCCCGCGCCGGCCGTCGGCTGGGGCTTGGGCATGGAGCGCCTGCTCCTGCTCCTGCAGGAGATCGGTGTCGAGGCCCCCTCGACCGCCCCCGACGCCTTCGCCATGGTTTTCGCTGGCACCCCCATGCCCGTCGTGCTGGCCACGCTCGAAGCCTTGCGTGCGCAAGGCGTCTGCGTGCAACTGCATCCCGCCGGCAAGGATGGCCCTGCCAGTCCCAAGTCACAGTTCAAGAAAGCCGATGCCAGCGGCGCGCGCTTTGCCCTGGTCTTTGGTCCGGACGAAGTGGCCCAAGGTCTGGTGGCCGTCAAGCCTTTGCGTGACGGTGGCGAGCAGACCTCCCTCAAGCTGGCCGATGCGGCGGACTGGGCGCGCACGCTCCTGACGCCGGCGATGGCCTCCTGACCGTCATAATCGACGGCTTACACCTACAACCCCTCACTTCGGCAAACATGGCGACCTACGACAACGAACAGCAAGAACAGCTGGAGCAGTTCAAGCACTTCTGGAAGCAGTACGGCAACCTGATCACCTGGGTGCTGGTGCTGGTGCTGGGTGCCTACGCCGCCTGGACCGGTTACCAGTACTGGCAGCAAAAGCGCGGCCAGGCCGCTGCCGGCCTGTACGAAGAGATGGACCGCGCCGTGACCGGCGGCAACGCCGACAAGGCTGCCCAGGCCTTCGCTGACCTCAAAAAGGACTATGCCGGCACCACCTTTGCCGCTCAAGGTGCTTTGCTGGCCGCCAAGGTGGCGCTAGATCAGCAAAAGACCGACGAGGCCAAAGCCGCTCTGCAATGGGCTGTGGATGAAGGCAAGAACCCTGATCTGGTGGCGATTGCCCGCCTGAGACTGTCGGGTGTCCAGATGGACGCCAAGGCCTATGACGAAGCCCTGCAGACCCTCTCGGTGGCGGTGCCGGCTGAGTTCGCGCCTCTGGCCGATGACCGTCGGGGTGACATCCTGTCCGCTCAAGGCAAGAAGGACGAGGCCGTCAAGGCTTACCGCGCCGCCTGGGACACCATGCCCCCGGAAGTCGAGTACCGTCGCTTCATCGAAGGCAAACTGACGGCCTTGGGCCAGGCTCCGGTGCCTGCTGCCGCACAGACGTCCTCGGCCGCAGCCTCCTCTGCTCCGTGACTCCTCACCCGAGAGTGACCTCATGACATTTACGCGTTTCATCCCGGTGGCCTTGTCTCAGCGTGCCACGCGCCTGCTTGGCGGAGCGCTGAGCGCCCTGGCCCTGGCCACCTTGGCCGCTTGTGGCTCCAGCAAGCCTTCGCCGGCACCGCTGGAATCTCTCAAGCCCGAAGCCAGCCTCACCACGGTGTGGTCGCAGCGCTTGGACTCGGTCAGTGGGGCGTTGACCCTGGCCAGCAGCCAAGGCGTCGTCACCACCGCCAGCACCGATGGCGAAATTGCTGCGTTTGACGGCGCCACGGGCGCGTTGCGCTGGCGCGCTCAGGCCAAGGGCGATTTGTCTGCAGCGGTGGGCAGCGATGGCCGCCACGCCGCTGTCGTGACCACCGACAACGAACTGCAGGTGTTCGATCAGGGCAAGTGGGTCTGGACCGAGCGCCTGCCCGGCCGTGTCATCACCGCCCCCCTGGTGGCAGGCGAGCGCGTCTTTGTGCAGGCCGTCGACCGCAGCGTGCGTGGCTACGATGCCCTCGATGGCCGCTGGCTGTGGCAGTATCAACGCCCGGGCGGCGAGCCCCTGGCCCTGGCCACCTCGGGTGCCCTGGGCGCCTTCCGCGACACCTTGCTGGTGGGGCAGGGCTCACGCCTCGTCGGGCTCGACCCGCTCAAGGGCACCGTCCGCTTCGATGTCAACGTGGGCACCCCACGTGGCACCAACGAAGTCGAGCGCCTGGCCGATCTGGTCGGCCCGATGGCCCGCGCCGATGACGAAGTCTGCGTGCGTGCATTCCAGTTGTCGGTGGCGTGTCTGGAATTGAACCGTGGCAGCCTGCGCTGGTCGCGCCCTCAAGCAGGTGCTCAGGCGGTGGCTGCCAACGAGCGTCTGGTGGTGGGGGCTGATGGCGCTGACCGACTGACCGCCTGGAAAACCGAGAATGGCGATGTCCTGTGGCGTGCCGATCGTTTCACACACCGTGGCCTGAGTGCGCCCGCCATCATCGGTGAGCGCGTGGCGGTGGTCGATGCCGAGGGCTACCTTCACCTGCTGTCGTCCACCGATGGCCGCACGCTGGCCCGCATCGAGCTCGACAGCGCGGCCGCAGCCGCCCCCCTGGTGGCCAATCAGCTCTTGTACGTGACCACACGCAAGGGCACCCTGTACGCCTTGCGTGCCAATTGATTTTTTTGCTGACTGAGAATTCATGAAACCTGTCATTGCGCTGGTCGGACGACCCAACGTCGGCAAGTCGACGTTGTTCAATCGCCTGACCAAGAGCCGCGATGCCATCGTGGCCGACTTTGCTGGCCTGACCCGCGACCGTCACTATGGTGAGGGCCGCATGGGCTCGCACGAGTACATCGTCGTCGACACCGGCGGCTTCGAGCCTGACTGCGTGTCGGGCATCGTCAAGGAAATGGCCAAGCAGACCCGCCAGGCCGTGGCCGAGGCCGATGTCGTCATCTTCGTGGTGGATGCCCGCAATGGCCTGTCCGCTCAGGACCACGACATTGCCCGCTATCTGCGCACCACCAACAAGAAGGTGCTGCTGGCTGCCAACAAGTCCGAAGGGATGAAAGAGGGCGTGCAACTGGCCGAGTTCTATGAGCTGGGCATGGGTGAGCCCATCCCGGTCTCCTCGGCACACGGTCAAGGGATCCGCTCCCTGCTGGACGAGGCCCTCGCCGAGTTCATCGAAGAGGAGGACGAAGACGAAGAGGCGCTGGACGATCCGGAGCGTCCCATCCGCCTGGCCGTCGCCGGTCGCCCCAATGTGGGCAAGTCCACCCTGATCAACACCTGGCTGGGCGAAGAGCGTCTGGTGGCCTTCGATATGCCCGGCACCACGCGCGACGCCATCAGCGTGCCGTTCGAGCGCGAAGGTCAGAAGTTCGAGCTCATCGACACCGCCGGTTTGCGCCGCAAAGGCAAGGTCTTTGAGGCCATCGAGAAGTTCTCCGTGGTCAAGACCCTGCAGGCCATCTCCGATGCCAACGTGGTGCTGCTGCTGATTGACGCCACCCAGGGCGTCACCGAGCAGGACGCCCACATTGCCGGCTTCGTGCTTGAAGCGGGCCGTGCCGTCGTCATCGCCGTCAACAAATGGGATGCGGTCGACAGCTATCAGCGCGAACTGCTGATGCGCTCCATCGAGCACCGCCTGTCCTTCCTCAAGTTCGCACCAGTGCTGCACATCTCGGCCATCAAGCGGCAGGGCCTGGGCCCGCTGTGGAAGTCCATTGCTGCGGCCTGGCGCTCCGCCGCCTGCAAGATGCCGACGCCGGTGCTCACGCGCCTGCTGCAGGAAGCCGTGCAGTTCCAGCAACCCAAGAAGGCCGGCGCCTTCCGACCCAAGTTGCGCTACGCCCACCAGGGCGGGCAGAACCCGCCGGTCATCGTGGTCCACGGCAATTCGCTGGAGCACGTCACCGACGCCTACAAGCGCTTCCTCGAAGGGCGTTTCCGCGAGCACTTCAAGCTCACGGGCACCCCTTTGCGCATCGAAATGAAATCATCCTCGAACCCCTTCATCGGGGAGTGAGGCGCAACACCACTGTCTCAGACCAGACACCGCGTCAACCCAAGGGATCGGGGGGACTGTGTTAAGGTCTGATCTCCAACCATCTTTCAACACGGAACATATCGTGAGCAACAAAGGCCAACTCCTGCAAGACCCTTTCCTGAACCTGCTGCGTCGTGAACACGTGCCAGTCTCCATCTATCTGGTCAACGGCATCAAGCTGCAAGGTCACATCGAGTCTTTCGATCAGTACGTGGTCTTGCTGCGCAACACCGTCACGCAGATGGTCTACAAGCACGCCATCTCGACGGTCGTGCCTGGTCGCGCCGTGAACTTCCACGCCGGCGACACGCCTGAGGCCTGATCCGTCTTGCCACGGTTCCCGGACCCCTCCAACCTGCCTAGCCCAGTCCTGACGCCTTGACATCTTCTTCGTCTGCGCCGAACCCGTCCAATGACCCACGGGTTGTGCTGGTGGGGGTCGATTTCGGCCCCGGTTCCTCCTTTGATCCCACCCTGGACGAGCTGGCCTTGCTGGCCGAATCGGCTGGTGATCAACCTGTTGCCAAGGTCACGGCCAAGCGCCGTGCACCCGATGCTGCCTTGTTTGTCGGCTCAGGCAAAGCCGACGAGATCAAAGAACTCGTCCAGCTTTACCAGGCCCATGGCGTGCTCTTTGACCAGGCCTTGTCGCCCGCGCAGCAGCGCAATCTGGAGCGGCACCTGGGCGTCGAGGTGCTGGACCGTACCGGCCTGATCCTCGAGATCTTCGGCGCGCGTGCGCGCAGCCACGAAGGCAAGTTGCAAGTCGAGCTGGCCCGGCTGCAGTACCTGTCGACGCGTCTGGTGCGTCGCTGGTCCCACCTGGAGCGACAGCGTGGTGGCGTCGGTCACCGCGGTGGCCCGGGCGAAACGCAGATCGAGCTGGACCGCCGCATGATCGACCAGAAGATCAAGTCGCTCAAGCTGCAACTGGCCAAGGTCAAGCGTCAGCGCAACACCCAGCGGCGCTCGCGCGAGCGCACCGACACCTTTCGCATCTCGCTGGTGGGTTACACCAACGCCGGCAAGTCGACGCTGTTCAATGCGTTGACCAAGGCCGGCACCTATGCGGCCGATCAGCTGTTCGCCACACTCGACACCACCACGCGCCAGATGTTCCTGGCCCAGGCGCAGCGCAGTGTGACGCTGTCCGACACGGTCGGCTTCATCCGCGATCTGCCGCACACCCTGGTCGAATCGTTCAAGGCCACCTTGCAGGAAGCGGCCGAGGCCGATGTTCTGCTGCATGTGGTGGACGCGGCCAGCCCGGTCGTGCTGGAGCAGATCGACGAGGTGCTGCGCGTGCTCGACAGCATCGACGCCGGCCAGTTGCCCCAGGTGCTGGTCTTCAACAAATGCGATTGCCTGCCTGAGCACCAGCGTCCGCTGCACCAGCGCGATGTGTACGAGCTGCCCTCAGGGCGACGGTGCCATCGGGTATTTGTCAGCGCGCTCAAGGGCGAGGGGCTGGGCGTGCTGCGCGAGGTGTTGGCCGACGCCGCATTGCATGGTCTGCAAGGGGGGCTTGATGCCCCGCCTCAGCGAGATCCGCGTTTCGACATGCACAATGCATCCCATGAGCCGGTGCCCGATGCGGCACCTCCAGAAATTCCTACTGACCGATCATGAACATGCCATCTCTGGATGAGGGCCGAGGCCCCGCACCACACCGTCACTGGGTGATGAATGCCGTGTCCCTGGCAGCCAGTCTGCTCGCGGGGGCCGGACGCCGTGTCACCTGGTTGACGGCCAACGCTGTCAAGCAGGCCATCCCGGGCGTGGCCGGTGGCCAGGCCAGTTACAACGGCCGCCAGGATGGCCCTCCCGATCTGGATGAGCTCTGGCGCGACTTCAACCGCAAGCTCAGCGGTGTGTTCACCGGCAACAAGGGTGAAGGCAACGGGGGCAAGGGCGGTGGTGGTTTCACGCCCGACCCCAAAGGCGCCAGCATTGGTGCCGGCCTCATCGCCGGTCTGATCGCCTTGGTATGGGCCGGTAGCGGCTTTTTCATCGTGCAGGAAGGTCAACAGGCCGTCGTGATGTCCTTTGGGCGTTTCAGCCACAAGGTGGATGCCGGTTTCCAGTGGCGCGCCCCTTATCCCTTCCAGTCGCACGAAATCGTCAACCTCACGCAACTGCGCTCCATTGATGTGGGCAGCAGCACGGTGTTGCAGGCCACGGCTTTGCGTGATTCGTCCATGCTCACGCGTGACGAGAACATCGTCGACATCCGCTTCACGGTGCAATACCGTCTGGCCGATGCCCGTGACTACCTGTTCGAAAACCGCAGCTCTGACGAAGCCGTGCAGCAGGCCGCAGAGTCGGCCGTGCGGGAAATCGTCGGCAACAGCACCATGGACTCGGTGCTTTACGAGCAGCGCGATGCCATCGCGACCGAACTGGTCAAGTCCATCCAGGCCCAGCTCAACAAGCTCAAGGCCGGTGTGACGGTGGTCAACGTCAACGTGCAGAGCGTTCAGGCCCCCGAGCAGGTGCAGGCGGCGTTTGACGATGCCTTCAAGGCCGGTGCTGACCGCGAACGTTTGAAGAACGAAGGCCAGGCCTACGCCAACGACGTCATTCCCAAGGCACAGGGTACCGCGGCGCGTCTGCGTGAAGAGGCTGCCGGTTATGCCGCCCGCGTTGTCGCGCAGGCTGAGGGTGATGCCGAGCGCTTCAAGTCCGTGTTGAACGAGTACAAGAAAGCCCCGGGCGTGACGCGTGATCGTCTCTACACCGACACCATGGCGCAGGTCTACAGCAACGTCACCAAGGTGATGGTGGACAGCCGCCAGGGCTCCAACTTGCTGTATCTGCCGCTGGACAAGATCATGCAGATGTCGGGCGCCAATGGTGGTGCGCCGGCTCCGGCTGCAGTCGCCTCCGAACCCGTTGCCACCTCCAACCCTGCTGCGGCATCTGCAGATGCCCGCTCGCGTGATGGCTTGCGCAGTCGCGATCGCGACGTGCGCTGAGCGCACCCCACCAGACAGGCAAGGAAACTGACATGAACCGTATTGGCATCATCCTGGTCGGCGCGTTGCTGGCCCTCATCCTCGCGGCCTCCACGCTGTTTGTGGTCGATCAACGGCAGTTTGCCGTGGTCTACGCACTCGGCGAAATCAAGGAAGTCATCAGCGAACCCGGCCTCAAGGTCAAAATGCCAGCCCCGTTGCAGAACGTGGTGTTCCTGGATCGCCGCATCCAGACCCTCGACAGCACGGAGTCGCGCCCCATCTTCACGGCTGAAAAGAAAAGCCTGGTGATCGACTGGCTGGTCAAGTGGCGCATCACCGAACCCCGCCAGTTCATCCGCAACAACGGCGTGGACATCCGCAATGCCGAGAACCGTCTGACCCCCATCGTGCAGGCCGCCCTGAACGAAGAGGTGACCAAGCGCACCGTCGGCGCCATGCTGTCGGCCGAGCGTGAGAAGGTCATGCAGGGTGTGATCCGTCGTTTGGGTGACGACGCCAAGTCGTTCGGCATCGAGATCGTCGACGTGCGCATCAAGCGCGTGGACTTCGTGGCCAACATCACCGAATCGGTCTATCGCCGCATGGAGTCCGAGCGCAAGCGCGTTGCCAACGAGCTGCGCTCCACCGGTGGCGCCGAAGGCGAAAAGATCCGCGCCGACGCAGACCGTCAGCGTGAAATCATCGTCGCCGAGGCCTATCGCGATGCCCAGAAGATCAAGGGTGAGGGCGATGCCAAGGCGTCCGCACTGTATGCCGAGGCCTTCGGCAAGGATCCGCAGTTCGCGCAGTTCTACCGCAGCCTCGAGGCCTACCGCGGCAGCTTCCGCAGCAAGTCGGACGTGATGGTGATTGACCAGAACAACGAGTTCTTCAAGGCCATGCGCGGTACTGGCGCCGGCGCGGCGCGCTGATGGCCGTGCGTTGAATGCTGGACGCATTCTGGATCGCACTGGCCCTGCTGCTGGTGCTGGAAGGTCTGATGCCCGCCATCCATCCCCAGGGATGGCGGCGCATGTTCACCCAGTTGCTGCAACTGGACGATCAACAGATCCGCAAGGTCGGACTGCTGAGCATGGTGCTCGGACTGGTGTTGTTGTGGGGGCTTCAGGCACTGTCCTGAGGCGTCCCTCACGGGAATGATCAACTTGGGCTGTCCAAGTTTCATCAGACACCGGTAGAATCTCGTTTTTAACCCCCCACACGTTTTCTTATGTCGTCTGCTTGGCTGTTGCCAGAGCACATCGCTGACGTTTTGCCTGCGCAGGCGCGTCGCGTGGAAGAGCTGCGTCGGGTCTGGCTCGATGTGGCTCGTTGCTACGGGTATGAACTCGTGATGCCTCCCATGCTGGAGCACCTGGAGTCCCTGCTGTCCGGAACCGGACATGCTCTGGGCCTCAAGACCTTCAAGCTGGTCGATCAACTCAGCGGCCGTACCCTGGGCCTGCGTGCCGATACCACGCCCCAGGTGGCACGCATCGACGCGCACCTGCTTAATCGCGAGGGTGTGACCCGCCTGTGCTATTGCGGTCCGGTGTTGCACACCCGCCCGGAAGGCCCGCACGCCACGCGCGAGCAGCTGCAACTGGGTGCCGAGATCTATGGTCATGCCGGCCTGGAAGCCGACCTCGAAGCGGCCGAACTGGCGCTCGAAGGTTTGCAGGTGTCCGCGCTCCAGGGGCTGGTTGTCGACTTTGCCGACGTTCGGCTGGTGCAAGGCGTTCTGGCAGGGCTGGGGGTCACGAATCTGGAGCCCGCGCTGCACGATGCCTTGGTCGAGGCCCTGACCAACAAGGACGTCGCCACCTTGCGTGAGCTGGCCGGGCAGGGCGCTTTGCGTCAGGCTCCTGATGCAGCCAAGGTGCTGGTCAGCCTGACCACCTTGTTCGGCGGTACCGAGGTCTTGGCGCGTGCCCGTGCGTTGCTGCCGGCTCATGAACTGATTCACCAGGCCCTGGCCGACCTGGGCTGGCTGGCCGAGCACCTGCAGACGTCCCACCCGGATGTCAGCATCGGCTTTGACCTCTCCGATTTCAGTGGCTACGCCTACTACAGCGGCATTCGCTTCGCGGTGTACGGCGCAGGCCACGCCAACGCGCTGGTGCGCGGTGGGCGGTACGACGAAGTCGGTGCCGTGTTCGGCCGGCGTCGTCCGGCCGCCGGTTTCAGCCTGGATCTGAAGATCCTCGTTGACCTGCTGGCCAGCCACCAGGAGCAGGCCGCCCACACGGCCGTCTGCGCCCCCTGGGGCAGTGATCCTGCTTTGCGGCAGGCCATCCGCGAACTGAGAGGGCAGGGCCACACTGTGGTGTGTGTGCTGCCCGGACATGAACACGACGTCCAGGAATTTGATTGCGATCGCGAACTCGCGCTCGTCGATGGACGCTGGTCGGTGCGCGCGCTCTGAAGCGCGCCCGATCCATTTTTTGCGAAACAGGATTCCGCCATGCAAAGCACTTCCGCGTCGGCTCGCCCCGGCAACGCATCTGCCCGCAACGTTGTTGTCGTCGGCACCCAATGGGGTGACGAAGGCAAAGGCAAAGTTGTGGACTGGCTGACCGACCACGCGGCCGCTGTGGTCCGCTTCCAGGGTGGTCACAACGCCGGTCACACCTTGGTGATCAACGGCAAGAAGACGGCCCTGCAGCTCATCCCCTCGGGCATCATGCGTGAGGGTGTGGCCTGCTACATCGGCAACGGTGTGGTCGTCGATCCGACCCACTTGCTCTCCGAGATCGGACGCCTGGAGGCCGCTGGCCTGAACGTGCGCTCGCGTCTGTTCATCAGCGAATCCTGCCCGATGATCCTGCCCTTCCACGTGGCCGTGGACAAGGCCCGCGAGGCCCTGCGTGAGACCAGCGGCGGCGGCAAGATCGGCACGACCGGCAAGGGCATCGGCCCGGCCTACGAAGACAAGGTGGCACGTCGCGCCTTGCGCCTGCAAGACCTCAAGCACCCCGAGCGTTTTGCGGCCAAGCTGAAAGAGCTGCTCGAGCTGCACAACTTCGCGCTCAAGGGTTACCTCAAGGGCGAAGAGCTGGCCTTCCAGCCGATCTATGACGAGGCCATGAAGGCCGCCGAGCAGATCCTGCCGATGCTGGCCGACGTGGGTGTGCGCATCCATGCCCACACCCTGGAAGGCGGCAGCGTGCTGTTCGAGGGCGCGCAAGGCACCTTGCTCGACGTCGACCACGGCACCTATCCCTATGTCACCTCCAGCAACTGTGTGGCCGGCAACGCCTCGGCTGGTTCGGGCGTCGGCCCCGACAAGCTGCACTATATCCTGGGCATCACCAAGGCCTACACCACCCGCGTCGGCAGCGGCCCATTCCCCACCGAACTCGACTGGGAAACGCCCGGCACGGTGGGTTGCCACCTGGCGACCGTCGGGCAGGAGCGCGGCACCGTCACGGGCCGCGCCCGGCGCTGCGGTTGGCTGGACGCCGCTGCGCTCAAGCGCTCGGTGCTGATCAACGGCATCACCGGCATCTGCCTGACCAAGCTCGACGTGCTCGACGGGCTGGACGAGATCAAGGTCTGCACGGGTTACATGCTGCGTGGTGAACGCGTCAACATCCTGCCTCTGGATGCCGACGACATTGTGGCCTGCGAGCCCATCTATGAAAGCTTCCCGGGTTGGGAGGGCACGACCTTCGGCATCACCGAGTGGGACAAGCTGCCTGCCAATGCGCGCGCCTACCTGCAACGCGTGGAGGCCTTCATCGGCGCCCCGATCGACATGGTGTCCACAGGCCCTGATCGCGACCACACCATTTTGCTGCGCCACCCCTACAAGGGTTGAAGCACGGCTGCCACGATTCACACCGCCACCCGCCAAAGGAATCCCCATGCTCACCGACGACGGCAAACATCTGTATGTCTCCTGGGAGGAGTACCACCAACTGATCGAGCGTCTGGCCTTGAAGGTGCATGCGTCGGGTTGGGAGTTTGATCAGATCCTCTGCCTCGCCCGTGGTGGTTTGCGCCCCGGCGACATGATTTCGCGCATTTTCAATGTGCCACTGGGCATCATGTCCACCAGCTCCTACCGTGACGATGGCGGCACCTTGCAGGGGCGCCTGGACATGGCGAAGTACATCACCATGCCCAAAGGTGAACTGGCGGGCCGGGTGCTGCTGATCGATGACCTGGCTGACTCCGGTGTGACCTTGCGTGCGGTGGTCGACCGCCTGCGCGCCATGCCGGCCATCACCGAGTTGCGCTCGGCGGTCATCTGGGTGAAGGGGGTATCGACCTACACGCCTGACTACCATGTGGAGTCGCTGCCCACCAGCCCCTGGATTCACCAGCCTTTTGAAGAGTACGACACGCTGCGCCCCGAGGCCCTGCTCAAGCGCTACAAGGTTTGAGCAAGCGTTTCTCGCCTTCAGCAGCGTGAAAGCCAACAGCAAGCAGCCTTCGGGCTGCTTTTCTTTTGGGCCTAGCGCCAAGAGACGGGGGCCAGCCGACAGGTCAGGTCAGCCCAAGGCGGGAGCCGTGACAGAGCGTGGGGGAGTTAGTCAGGCAAAAGAAAAAGCCGCTTGATCGAAGATCAAGCGGCTTTTCAATTGGTGCCCAGGAGAGGACTCGAACCTCCACGGAGTTACCCGCTAGTACCTGAAACTAGTGCGTCTACCAATTCCGCCACCTGGGCAGGTACTTTTTTGACTTGGCTTCGTTGCCGTCGCCGTGTCGAGAACGTAAATATAGCATTTATTTGGCGCTTGTGTCCAATGGCGGCGGTTGGGCATCACGATGTCAGCTTTGTGCAACAACGGCATCAGATGCATGGGCCGTGTCGTCCAGGGGTGCATGGTGTACTCTGTGACTGTGTACAGCATGTTGCGTTGGCCCCTCGCTCACCACTCATCGCCCGGTGCGATCGATGTGTTGCGCAACTGCGTGTCGGGCGTGCTGTGCCGCTGCATCTGCAGCGCGCAAACAAAAAGCCGCTTGACACAAGGTCAAGCGGCTTTTCAATTGGTGCCCAGGAGAGGACTCGAACCTCCACGGAGTTACCCGCTAGTACCTGAAACTAGTGCGTCTACCAATTCCGCCACCTGGGCAGGTACTTTTTACGCTGTAGTCGCTGCAACAAATATGTTGTTGCGTCATCAGCGAAGAATTAAATTCTAGCATCAAAATAAGACCCATGACAACATCTGCACCACAAATTTTGGACCTCATGAGTGAAATCGTCGGCACGGTACAAGGTCACCGCGACGGGCATGGGTTCGTTCAGGCCGATGATGGGGACGCCAGCGTCTTCTTGCCCCCGCAGGAGATGCGCTCGGTCATGCACCGGGACCGGGTGAAGGTGCGTGTGGTCCGTTTCGACCGCCGCGGCCGGCCAGAAGGCCTGGTGTTGGACATCATCGAGCGCCGCAAAACCCCGATCATCGGTCGGCTGTTGCAAGAAGGCGGCGCCTGGCTGGTGGCGCCTGAAGACCGCCGCTTTGGTCAGGACATTCTGATCTCGCCCAAGGGCACGGCCAATGCCGAGCCAGGGCAGGTGGTGGCCGTTGAGCTGACCGAAGCCCCGTCCTTGCTGGCCAAGCCGGTGGGGCGTGTCGTGGAGGTGCTGGGAGGCATCGACGACCCGGGGATGGAGATCGAGATCGCGGTGCGCAAGTACGAGGTGCCGCACCGCTTCAGCGACGCCACGCTGGCGCAAGCTGCCAAGCTGCCCGAGAAGGTGCGTGCCACCGACAAGAAGCAACGCATTGACCTGACGGATGTGTCCATGGTGACCATCGACGGTGAGGATGCGCGCGACTTCGACGATGCGGTGTACTGCGAGCCGGCCACCATCGGTCGCGCCAAGGCGCCCAATGGCTGGCGTCTGCTCGTGGCGATCGCCGACGTGAGTCACTACGTCAAGCCGGGTGAGCCTCTGGACCTGGATGCATACGAGCGCGCCACCTCGGTGTACTTTCCGCGCCGCGTGATTCCCATGCTGCCCGAGAAGCTCTCCAACGGCCTGTGTTCACTGAACCCGGATGTCGAACGTCTGTCGATGGTGTGCGACATGCTGGTCACCGCCGATGGCGATGTGCATGCCTACCAGTTCTTCCCGGCCGTGATCCGCTCTCACGCCCGCCTGACCTACACAGAAGTGGCCGCGATCCTGGGCAACACCCGGGGACCGGAGGCCCTGCGTCGGCCCGAGTTGCTGCCGCATCTCTTGCACCTCCACGAGGTGTACCGTGCGCTGTTGAAGTCGCGCTCCGGTCGGGGGGCGGTCGACTTTGACACCACCGAGACCCAGATCGTCTGTGACGACAACGGCCGCATTGCCAAGATCGTGCCGCGCGTGCGCACCGATGCGCACCGCTTGATTGAAGAGTGCATGCTGGCCGCCAACGTGTGCTCGGCCGACTTCATCACGCGTGCCAAGCATCCATCCTTGTTCCGCGTCCACGAGGGGCCGACGCCTGAAAAGCGGCAGTTGCTGAGAAACTATCTGAAGGCCTTGGGTCTGGGCTTGTCCTTGGGTGAGGAGCCGCAGCCGGGGGATTACCAGGCGATCGCGCAGGCGGTGAAAGACCGGCCTGACGTCACGCAGATCCACACCATGATGCTGCGATCCATGCAGCAGGCCATCTACACCCCGACCAACAGCGGTCACTTCGGCCTGGCTTACGAGGCTTACACCCACTTCACCAGCCCCATTCGCCGCTATCCCGATTTGCTGGTGCACCGCGTGATCAAGGCCTTGCTGGGTCGGGGGCGCTACGACCTGAAGTTGCCAGCCGTGCAGCATCAGGTTGGCAATGTGAAGCGCAAGCCCGGCGGTGCGCGGGGTGCGCTCAGCAAGGGCCTGCCAGCGGCGCCGACCAAGGCGGTCGCTCGCCTCAAGCTGCCGCCGGCCGAGGCGGCAGCTTGGGAGACCGTTGGTATCCATTGCAGCGCCAACGAGCGGCGTGCCGACGAGGCGTCCCGCGACGTGGAAGCCTGGCTCAAGTGCATGTTCATGCGTGAGCGTCTGGGCGAAGAGTACGGTGGCACGGTGAGTGCCGTGACCAGTTTCGGTTTGTTCGTGCAGCTGGATGGGCTGTATGTGGAGGGACTCATCCACATCACCGAGCTGGGTGGCGAGTACTACCGGTTTGACGAAACACGTCAGGAGCTTCGCGGCGAGCGCACCGGAACGCGCTATGTCGTCGGTTCTCGCGTGCGCGTGCAAGTCAGTCGGGTTGACCTCGATACCCGCAAGATCGACTTCCGTCTGGTGCGTGAGGCTGGCGAGGAGCGGCCTGCTGCAGCGTCCGGGCGCAAGCGCAATCGCGGCTCGGACAAGGACTGGGTCGAGCCCGGCGCGGCGCAGGAGGCGCTGGCCGAGGTGCGGCAGGCCGATCTCGAGGTCAAGCGTGCCACCAAGGCGGCGCGGGGATCTGGCAAGGGGCGCGCCCGGGTGTCGGTGGCGGCCACGGTGTCGGGCAAGACCGGCAAAGCCAGTGCAAGCAAGGGTTCACGCGGCAAGCGCTGAGGGGGTCTGGATGGTTTGCTGGTTTCGTGCTAGAATGCCAGAGTTTGCCCGAATCCCCGGGTAGATTTTGATAATCACGAAATCGGCAATCCAAGGTGTTGCAGCCGGCTCGCAAGAGTAGGCTGCGATCGCTGTCGATTTCCAGATCCAACCTCTGGAGCAATTCATGTCCGTATCCATGCGCGAAATGCTGGAAGCCGGTGTCCACTTCGGTCACCAAACCCGCTTCTGGAACCCCAAGATGGCCCCGTACATCTTCGGCCATCGCAACAAGATTCACATCATCAACCTTGAGAAGACGCAGCCCGCCTTCGAAGAGGCCCTGAAGTTCATCAAGCAGCTGTCGGCTCGCCGTGGCACCGTGATGATGGTTGGCACCAAGCGTCAATCGCGCGACACCATCGCTCTGGAAGCCGCACGCGCTGACGTGCCTTTCGTCAACCAGCGCTGGTTGGGCGGCATGCTGACCAACTTCAAGACCGTCAAGGGTTCTTTGAAGAAGCTCAAGGACATGCAGGCTGTGGTCGAAACCGGCCTGGACAACCTGAAGAAGAAGGAAGGCCTGCTGTTCCAACGTGACCTGGCCAAGCTGGAAAAAGACATCGGCGGCATCCAGGACATGGCTGTGTTGCCTGACGCCATCTTCGTGATCGACGTCGGCTATCACAAGATTGCCATCGCAGAAGCCAAGAAGCTGGGCATTCCCGTCATCGGCGTGGTTGACACCAACCACTCGCCCGAAGGCATCGACTACGTCATTCCCGGTAACGACGACTCCTCCAAGGCTGTGGCGCTGTACGCCAAGGCCGTGGCTGACGCCATCCTGGAAGGCAAGGCCAACGCCGTGAACGAAGTCGTGGCCGCTGCTGCCGCCAATGCTGGCGACGACGAGTTTGTGGAAGTCAACGAAGCCGTTTAAGGCTCCTTGATTTCGCAAGAAGGGGCTGACAATCAGCCCCTTTTTTTAACAAAATTTTTCTGCGACGGCGCTTTGCCCGCTCGCAAACCAAACGGAGAAAGCTAATGGCTGCAATCACCGCCAGCATGGTCGCCGAACTGCGCGCCAAGACCGATGCTCCCATGATGGAGTGCAAGAAAGCTCTGACCGAGGCCGATGGCGATTTCGCCAAGGCGGAAGAGATCCTGCGCGTCAAGCTGGGCAGCAAGGCCTCCAAGGCCGCCTCGCGCGTGACCGCCGAAGGCGTGGTGTCCGCTTATGTCGACGGCTCGACCGGCGCTTTGGTGGAAATCAACTGCGAAACCGACTTCGTGTCGAAGAACGATTCGTTCCTCGCTTTCGGCAAGTCGGTGGCCGAGTTGATCGCCAAGAACAACCCCGCTGACGTCGCTGCCATTGGCGAGCTGCCGCTGTCGCAAGACGGCTTCGGCCCGACCGTGGAAGAAGTCCGCAAGGGCCTGATCGGCAAGATCGGCGAGAACATGGCCATCCGCCGCTTCAAGCGTTACGCTGACGGTGGCAAGCTGGCCGCCTACCTGCACGGTGCGCGCATCGGTGTGGTCGTCGAATTTGAAGGCGACGACGTGGCTGCCAAGGACGTCGCTATGCACGTGGCCGCCATGAAGC
>JAGNPA010000400.1 GCA_017989885.1 Aquabacterium sp. | reverse complement strand
CCCAAGGCTTCTTGCCCCCACAAAAGCTGGACGAAGCCACCGCACAGTTGCAAGGTGCCCGCGCCGCCCTGAGTGCGGCGCGCTCGCAGGTGGCCGAAGCGCGCACTGCCATCACCACCACCGAATCACAGCGCATCGAAGCGGGCTCGGCCATCGACACGGCGCAAACCGTGGTCAAGCGCATCGAAGCCGACCTCAACGATGCGACTCTGCGCGCCCCACGCGATGGCCGCATCCAGGTGCGCGCAGCCCAGGAGGGCGAGGTGCTCGGCGGGGGTGGCCGCGTGCTGTCGATGGTCGATCTGAGTGATGTGTACATGACCTTCTTCCTGCCCGAAACCGCTGCAGGCCGCGTGGCCATCGGCAGTGAGGCCCGACTGGTGCTGGACGCCGCACCGCAGTACGTGATCCCGGCCAAGGTCACCTTCGTGGCCAGCGTGGCCCAGTTCACGCCCAAGACGGTCGAGACCACCGTCGAGCGCCAGAAGCTGATGTTCAAGGTGCGTGCGCACATCGACCCTCAATTGCTGGCGCGCTACAGCAGCCAGGTCAAAACCGGCATGCCCGGCATGGCCTATGTGCGCATCCAGCCCGATGAGCCCTGGCCGGATCAGCTGGCCGTGAACCTGCCAGCCGAACCCGCTGCCGACGCTGGCTCCGCACCGTGAACCCTTCTGCGACCCGGCCCGTGGCCCAGGTTCAGGGCCTCACCCACCGCTACAAGCGGATCACCGCGCTGGACGATGTCACGCTGAGCATCCCGGCCGGGTGCATGGTCGGCCTGATCGGGCCGGACGGCGTGGGCAAGTCGACCTTGCTCGCGCTACTGGCCGGCGCCAAGCGCATCCAGGACGGTCAGGTGCAGGTGCTCGACGGCGACATGGCCCAGGCCGCGCACCGCCGTGACGTGTGCCCGCGCATTGCCTACATGCCGCAAGGCCTGGGCAAGAACCTGTATGCCACCCTGTCCGTGGCAGAGAACGTGGACTTCTTCGGCCGCCTGTTCGGCCACGCCCCGGCCGAGCGCCAGGCCCGCATGGCCGACCTGCTGCACGCCACCGGTCTGGCCCCCTTTGCCGATCGGCCCGCCGGCAAACTCTCCGGCGGCATGAAGCAAAAGCTCGGCCTGTGCTGCGCCCTCATCCATGACCCGGACCTGCTGATCCTGGACGAGCCCACCACCGGCGTCGACCCGCTGTCGCGCCGCCAGTTCTGGGAGCTGATCGACCGCATCCGCGCCCGCCGACCCGGCATGAGCGTGCTGGTGGCCACCGCCTACATGGAAGAGGCCGAACGCTTCGACCACCTGCTCGCCATGGATGCGGGCAAGGTGCTCGCCATCGGCACCCCGGCCGAGCTGCGCCAGCGCACCCAGCGCGACACGCTGGAGGCCGCCTTCATCGCCCTGCTGCCCGCGCAACGCCGCGAAGGCCACCGCGAGCTGGTCGTTCCGCCACGCCCCAGCGCCGATGGCGACATCGCCATCGAGGCCCACGACCTCACCTGTCGCTTTGGCGATTTCACGGCGGTGGACCACGTCAACCTCAGCATCCACCGTGGCGAGATCTTCGGGTTCCTGGGCTCGAACGGCTGTGGCAAGACCACGACCATGAAGATGCTCACCGGCCTGCTGCCGCCCAGCGAGGGCCATGCCGAGCTATTCGGCCAGTCGGTCAACGCCCACGATTTGTCCGTGCGCCGCCGCGTGGGCTACATGTCACAGGCCTTTTCGCTCTACAGCGAACTGACTGTGCGCCAGAATCTCGACCTGCACGCGCGCATCTTCGAAGTGCCCGCTGCGCAACGCGACGCGCGCATCGCCGAGATGATGACCCGCTTCGAGCTGGCCGACGTGGCCGACGAGCTGCCCGACAAGCTGCCACTGGGCGTGCGCCAACGCCTGTCGCTGGCCGTGGCCGTGGTGCACGGGCCGGACATGCTCATCCTCGACGAGCCCACCTCCGGCGTGGACCCCATCGCCCGCGACCAGTTCTGGGAGTTGATGATCCAGCTCTCGCGTCAGGATGGCGTGACCCTGTTCATCTCCACCCACTTCATGAACGAGGCCCAGCGCTGCGACCGCATCTCGCTGATGCACGCAGGGCGCGTGCTCGACAGCGGCACCCCAGCCGAGCTGATGCAACGCCACGGCCACGACAAGCTGGAAGACACCTTCATCGAATTGCTGGAAAAGGCCCAGGGCGCAGAGGAGAGCGCCACCGCACCCAGCGGGGCCGTCACCCCACCGATCGAAGCCGCCCAGGCCACCGCCCCCACCACCCACCGCCGCCCGCCTCGCTTCAGCCTGGCGCGCCTGCTCAGCTACGCCCACCGCGAATCGCTGGAGCTGCAACGCGACCGCATCCGCCTCACCCTGGCCCTGGTGGGCTCGGCCCTGCTGATGATCATCATGGGCTACGGCATCAGCATGGACGTGCAAGACCTGCGCTTTGCCGTGCTCGACCGCGACCAGACCGCGCTCAGCCGCGACTACGTGCTCAACCTCTCAGGCTCGCCCTACTTTCTGGAAGAGCCCCCCCTGCAAGGC
>JAGNPA010000073.1 GCA_017989885.1 Aquabacterium sp. | reverse complement strand
GCGCGAAAGCGTCTGCCGGCATGGGGCGACCGAAGAGATAGCCCTGGTAGGACCGGCAGCCGTGCTGGTGCAGGAAGTCGCGCTGTGCCTCGGTCTCCACACCTTCGGCGATCACGGCCAGGCCCATGGCATCGGCCAGGGCGACGATGGTGCGGGCGATCGAGGCATCGTGCGGATCGGTCAGGACGTCGCGCACGAAGGACTGGTCGATCTTGAGCTGGTCGAGCGGCAGGCGCTTGAGGTAGGCCAGCGAGGAGTAGCCCGTGCCAAAGTCGTCGAGCGAGAAGCCCACGCCGTGGCCTTTCAAGGTGTCCATGCGCGCGACGACCGCCTCGACGTCGTCGATCAGGACACTTTCGGTCAGCTCCAGCTTGAGGCGGTGCGGGTTGGCGCCGGTGCGCGCCAGGATGCCCAGGACCAGGTCCACGAAGTCGGGCAGGCGGAACTGGCGCACGCTGACGTTGACCGACACTGTGAGGCGGGCCAGGTCGGGCTGGCGAGACCAGGTCACCAGTTGCTGGCAGGCGGTCTCCAGCACCCAGGCACCCAGCGGCAGGATCAGGCCGGCGTGCTCGGCCGCCGGAATGAACTCGGCGGGGGAGACCATGCCGCGCTCGGGGTGGTGCCAACGCACCAGGGCCTCGGTGCCGAACACGCGCCCGGCGGCGTCCACCTGCGGCTGGTAGTACAGCTGGAACTCGTGGCGCTGCAGGCCGCGGCGCATGTCGGCCTCGAGGGCCGAACGACGGTGCAAGGCCGCCTGCATGTCGGGGTCGAAAAAGCGCAGGGTGTGGCGGCCTGCGGCCTTCGCCTCGGACATGGCCAGGTCGGCCTGGCGCATCAGCTCGTCCAGGCTGACGGGTGGGGGGGTGCCAAACAGGGTGATGCCGATGCTGCAGCTGATGTGGTATTCCTGCCCGGCCAGGTCGCAGGACTGGGACAGCAGACTCAGGCAACGCGCCGCCAGGGCGTGGGCCTGGCCGGTGGCTTCGGCCGACACGGGACTCAAGCCCTGCATGACCACGACGAACTCGTCACCGCCCCAGCGCGCCAGGGTGTCGTGCTCGCCCAGACAGGTCTGCAGGCGGGCGGTCATGTGCTGCAACAGCAGGTCGCCCATGTCATGGCCCAAGGTGTCGTTGAGCGTCTTGAAGTCATCCAGATCGATCAACAGCACGGCGCCGGCCTGGCCCTGTCGATGGCAGCCCGCCAGCACCTGCTGGAGCTGATCTTGCAACTGGCGCCGGTTGGGCAGGCCGGTGAGGGTGTCAAAGAAGGCGAGGTGCTCGATGCGGGCCTCGGCGGCCTTGTGCTCGGTGACGTCGGTGAAACTGCCCACGCACAAGGTGGGTTCCTGGCCGCGTCCGCGCACCAGAGTGAGGCTCAGGCGCAGGTCATAGATTTCGCCGTTGTGGCGCTGGCTGCGGACATCGCCCAGCCAGTGGCCGTGCTGGCGCAACTGCTGCTGGATGTGGGCGGTGAGTGGCGCGGGACAGTCGGGCGCACGCAAGATCTCACTGCGCTTGCCCTGCACCTCCTCGAAGGTGTAGCCCGTGATGTCGGTGAAGGCCTGGTTGACGCGCAGGATGGCGCCGCGCTCGTCAAGCACCATGATGCCTTCCTGCGACTCGAACGCGGTGGCGGCCAGGCGCAAGGCGGCATCCGAGCGTCGAACCCAGTCTTCGGCGGCGCGCACGCGCAGAAAGAGCACCCCCATGAGCAGGGCCACGATGGCGGTTCCGGCCGCCGCGAGATTGAGGCGCTGGCGGGCTTCGTCGGCCCGCTCGGGGGCCACGTCGCGCAGCACGGCCAGCGAGACCATCTCGCGCCCACTGTGGTCGGTGATTGGACGAATGGCCACCGACCAGGCCTGGCTGGCATCACTGAGGTCCAGCACCCCGCTGCCCGCTCTCAAGGCCAGGTCACGCCAGGCCGGCAGCAGGCCGCCTGGCAGGTGCGACAGAGTCTGGCCCAGCACCACCACCCGTGCATCGTCGCCCCATTGGCCGGGCAGGCGGAAGACCCGCTGGCCGCCCTGGTAGCGTGCCTGGCTGGTGTGCCGCTTGTCGATGAGCAGCGCCATGTCCTGCTGCAGCAGGCGCTTGAGCTCGTGGACGAACCAGTCGGCGTCCGAGCCCAGTTCGAGGTAGCCGATCAGTTGACCGTCGAGGTACCAGGGCTGGACGTGGCGCAGGGTGAAGGTGGACAAGGCGCCCAGCTCCATGCCGCTGACGGGCTTGCCGGTGGAGATGGCGTCGAGCAAGGTGCGGCGCTCAACGAGGTCGCCCCGCTGAGCGGGATCGTGCGCGCGCAGCAGCACCTGGCGTTGCAGGTCGATGAAGTAGCCGTGCGAGACGCCATGGGTCTGACGAAGCTGAGCGAAGCGCTCACGGCTGAGGGCCTGCAGACGGGCCGCATCGCCTTGTTGCATGGCCTGCGCCAGAGCACGGTCTTCGGCCAGGGCGGAGGTCAACAACTGCAGTTGCCCGAGTTGCTGCTGGCGCAGGTGCTGCCACATGGCGACCGCGTGCTGAGCCAAGGCCTCGGTGCGACGCACCTCGACGCTGTGCAGATAGCGCGAGACGCCGAACAGGAACAACAGCAGCACCACCATGAGGGCCAGCGCCGCCGGCCGCAGCACCTGCAAGATCAGTCTCACGGGCTGATGACGGGTGGCAGCGAACGTCGTGGGGAACGGCTCGGCATCGACCGTGAGCCGGGGGGCGGCCACACGGGCAGCGCGCGGCCAACGCCAGGCGGCATCACTCATGACACGCCCGAACGCCGCACCGGCACCAAACCTCAAACCCGTCAAACTGCAAGATCAACCCCGTGGATGTGCCCAAAACTGCCCCGGGAACCCCCAGAAGAGGGGGGGATCCTAGCGGAAGCCGGCCCACCAGACTTGATCTGGCACAAGAACAACAGGGGAAACGGACCTTGACTCAGCCGTTGGCGGCGTGGCGGAAGGCCATGACGGCCTGGTTGCGCAGGGTGCGCAGCAAGGAGAGCTCTTTCTCGCTGATCTGCAGGCTGTCGGCCTGGCCCTTGTCGGCGTAGATCAGGCCCAGCACCATGTCGGCCTGGCCGGTCCGCTTCATCACCAGGGGCAGCACGAGGAAGGTGGGCGCCTGCACCCGGTCGCGAAACCAGGTGGGCAAGCGGGTGACGATGTTGGGGGCACTGGCGTCAGCGATCAGGGTATCGACCTGCTTGAGGCAGACGGCCGTGAACAGCTCCGGATTCTCACCGGGGCGCAGGACCAGCGGCACCTTGAAAAGGTCGCGGACGACATCGGCCCCCTCGCCCAGGCCGAGACGTCCGGTGAGTTGGCCGGTACGCGCGTCGCGCAGGCAGAACACCACGCGACGGCAGTTGAGGGCCCGCAGCATGGTCTCCAGGATCATCTGCAGCACGTCATTGAGGCGGAAGGACTCGACAAGGGAGTTGGTGATGTCCTGGATGCCGTTGGTGAGGATGCTGGTGGCATCGACGGCGGGCGGCGGCAGATCGGGCGCGAGTGTGCCCGTGTCATCGCCCAGTCCCAGCGCGTCGGGCGTGGGGCCATCGGTCTGCCCGCTGTTGGGGGCGTCCACGTAGAAGGTGTCGAGCAGGCGCTCGCCGGGCGACTGCGCGGGCACATTCAGGTTGAGCGCCTGGGTCAGCTCGGTGAGGCGTTTGCGGGCGCGCGCGGCGGCCTGGCTGACGTCGTCCGAGGTGAGGTCGAGCGAGGTGGCATAGGTGCGTGCCAGCTTGGTCAGGGCATCGCCCAGCTTGACGGGCTCGGTGTCGAGCATGGTCTGCGCCACCTCATTGGCCATGCTGGCCAGCCACCACAGGCGTTCCGGTCGCGCGGCCAGCGAACGTGTGGGCACCCGTCCCTCGGGGCTGCGCATGCAGGCCAGCAAGCCGTCGGGCAAGCCCCAGCTCTGGCCAATGTGGCCCGCCAGTTGTTCGTGGCTGACGCCCAGCACTTTCGCCGAGGCCTGGGCATCGCTCAGGGGCTCGGGCTGCTCGTCACTGACCGTGGTCAACGCGCGGATCTGCTCGGCGTCTTCAGGCAGGTAAAAGGCGACCAGCAGGCGGCCGAGGTTGCGGAACAGGGCGCCCAGGAATGCCTCTTCGGCGTCGCGTGACTGGTGTGACAGCTCGCTGGCCAGGGTGCCGGCCATGACGGTGCGCAAAAACTCGACCTTGAGTTGCTGCGCATGGACCTTGTCTTCCATGTGCTCCAGCAGCATGAGGGACAAGGCCAGGTTGCGCACTCCAGCCAGGCCGATCAGGCTCACGGCGCGCGAGACGGTGCTGATGGGGTCGGTGCTCGCGCGACGGTAATGCGCGGTGTTGACCACACGCAGCAGCTTCTGAGTCAGGGCGACGTCCTTGAGGATCTCGTCGCACAGGGTGTGCAGGCTTTCGCTCTCGGAGCCGGACAAGGCCTGGATGCGCGTGATCGAGGTGGCCAGCGCCGGAAAGTCGCTCTTGAAACGCATGCGACGCAGAAGGTAGTCCAGCGTCAGATGGGCTTCGTTGTCGGCAGAAGGGGATGGGGTAGGCGGGCTGACCGGCATGGTGGGGCGTGTCCTAGAACCCCAATTAGACCTCAATGTGAGAGGTGATCTGCACGAATGTCAGCCCTGCGTGCGCAAGTAGGCCAGCACGTCCGATGCCCCACCCGCAAACACGATGCGCTCGGCGTGCTTCTGACGCTGGAAGGCATACATCGGGTCGTAATAGCCGTGCAACAGGGCCTCGATCCACTCGCGGTGCAGGTCCACATCGCCCGCGCCTGGGGCGGCCAAGGCAGATTGCATGATGGCTTGCAGACGCTGGTAGCGCTCGCCGCCCAGCCGCTGCGCGATCTTCGCCAAGCTGCCCAGCAGGTGCTCACGGAAGGCCACCTCACCGGGCCCTTCACCGTACACCGCCACGAAGTCGGCCTGCTGCGCCACCACGTAGTCGCTGAGGATGCGCTCGACGCGCTCGGCAAACGGCACCTCCACCCACACCAGCGGGGCCTGTGCCATGGTCTGCCGCAACGCCAGCGGCACCGAACATCGGCCAATGTGGGTGCCTTCGTCCTCAACCACGAAGCAGGCATGACCCTGCGCACGCTTTCTGAGCACGTCAATCGCCAGCGTGTTCTCGAAATCGATTTGCCCCGGCTGCCCGGTGGGGCGACTGCCAAAGCCCGAGCCCCGGTGGTTGGCGAGCCCCTCCAGGTCCACGCTGTGCGGCAGCTGGTTCAGCAGCTCGGTCTTGCCCGAGCCCGTCAAGCCGCCCAGCACCACGAAACGCGCGTGCGTGACATCGTGCTCCAGCGTCTCGATCAGGAAGCCGCGCATCGCCTTGTAGCCGCCGATCACCCGCGGGTACACGATGCCCGCCTCCGTCTCCAGCCATTGCTGCACGATCTGCGAACGCAGCCCCCCGCGAAAGCAATACAGCAAGCCATCGGGATGCGCCTGCGCAAACTGCGCCCAGGCTGCGATGCGCTCGGCCTTGAGATCGCCCGCCACCAGGCGATGACCCAGCTCGATCGCCGCTTGCTGACCTTGCTGCTTGTAGCAGGTGCCCACGGCCTGGCGCTCGGCATCGTTCATCAACGGCAGGTTGACCACGCCGGGGAACGCACCCTTGGCGAACTCCACCGGCGCACGCACGTCCATCATCGGAACGTCGTTGAGGAAGATAGCGCGGTAGTCGTCCCGGTTGAGCGCCGTGCTGGCAGCCATCAGCGCACCTCCACTGCAAAGGCTTGACGCGCGGTCAGCTGCCCGATCGGCTGAAGGTTCATGCCCAGCTGCGTCGCCACCGCGAGGAACTCGGCCTCCCCTTCCGGGGTCACGGCCACCAACAGCCCGCCGCTGGTCTGCGGATCACACAAGAGCTGTTTCTGCGCTTCGGTGATGGCGCCCACCTTGTCGCCATAGCTGTCGAAATTGCGGCCGGTGCCGCCCGGCACGCAGCCCTCGGCCAGGTAGTGCTCGACGCCCGGCAAGCGGGGCACGGCCGCATCCTGAACCCAGGCGCTGAGCCCGCTGCCATCGGCCATCTCCACCAGATGCCCCAGCAGGCCAAAGCCCGTCACATCGGTCATGGCTGTCACGCCGGCCAGCTTGCCAAAGCGGCTGCCGGCGCGGTTGAGCGTGCACATCCAGTCGCGCGCCAGGCCCACATCCTGTGGCCGCAGCTTGGCCTTCTTCTCGGCCGTGGTCAGGATGCCGATGCCCAGCGGCTTGGTCAGATACAGGCGGCAACCGGCCGTGGCCGTGTCGTTGCGCTTGAGGTGGCGCTTGTCGACCACGCCCGTCACCGCCAGGCCAAAAATGGGCTCGGGCGCGTCGATGGAGTGACCACCGGCCAGCGGGATGCCCGCCTCGTCGCAGATGGACCGGCCGCCGCGCACCACCTCACGTGCCACTTCGGGCGGCAAGACATTGACGGGCCAGCCCAGGATGGCAATCGCCATCAAGGGGTCGCCGCCCATGGCGTAGATGTCGCTGATGGCGTTGGTGGCGGCAATGCGCCCGAAGTCGAAGGGGTCATCGACGATGGGCATGAAGAAGTCGGTCGTGGACACCACGCCGCGCTCGTCGTCCAGCGCATAGACCGCCGCGTCGTCACGCGAGGCGTTGCCCACCCACAGCTTGGGGTCGAGGTGCTGGGCCCCGCTGCCCGCCAGGATCACGTCCAGCACCTTGGGGCTGATCTTGCAGCCGCAACCGGCTCCGTGGCTGTATTGGGTCAGGCGAATGGGCTCGGACATCGACGGCTTTCTGGAAAGGGAGAACAGTGGCGTACTGTAGCAACGGGATCCCCGGGCGCGTTGCCACCCGCTCCCGCCGCCCCCGCTGTTTGGCCTACTTGCGACCCATCGGAAACAAAAAAGCCACCCTGAAGGTGGCGGAAGTGCTTGATCCGTATGGTGCGCCCGGCTGGGATCGAACCAGCAACCCCTGCCTTCGGAGGGCAGTACTCTATCCATTGAGCTACGGGCGCAGCAGGGCGGATTCTAGCAGGGCTCTGTGTGCATCCAGCTGTGTGAAAGTTGATGCACCACCTATAATGGCCCTTTCAGACGACCGGTCTTGCCGGTCTGATGTCATCCCCCAAACCAACCAGCGCCTCCTGAACACCCCATGAGCCAAGCGCCCCAAACCCAAGAGTCCGGTCATCAAGGCCCGATCAGCACCCCCCAGCAACTGATGGTTGCCGTGGCAGCCGCGTTCATCGTCCCGGTGATCATCATCGTGCTGTTGGTCATGTACGTCTCGTCGCAAAGCCAAAATGCGGCGGGCACCGATGCCCTCAGCGCCCAGGCCACCGCCGACCGCATCATGCCCGTGGGCACCGTGCAGATCAAACTCGTGTCGGCCAACACTGGCCCTCGCTCGGGTGAAGAGGCCTACAAGGCTCAGTGCGCTGCCTGCCACGACGCTGGCATGCTGGGCGCGCCCAAGTTCGGCGATGCCGCCGCCTGGGGTGGTCGCATCGGCCAAGGTCTGGCCACGCTGGCCGGCCACGCCATCAAGGGTTTCAACGCCATGCCTGCACAAGGCGGTGGCGACATGACCGACCTGGAAATCACCCGCGCCGTCGCCTTCCTGGCCAACGCCGGTGGCGCCAAGTTCGAAGAGCCCGCCGCCCCTGCGGCCGAGGCCGCATCGGCCCCTTGAGCGTGTTGTCACGCTGATCGCTCCGATCGAAAAAGCCGGCTCTTGCAGCCGGCTTTTTTC
>JAGNPA010000002.1 GCA_017989885.1 Aquabacterium sp. | reverse complement strand
TGCTCAGGCGCCAGCGGTTGATGAAGTGCTGCCGTGGTGTGCGCGCCAGATCGTCGGTGAAATCGGTGACCGTGGTGGTGAAGTAGCCCACCCGCGCGTCGGCCGGGCGCGGACGCATGGGCTGCTCGGGCAGCGCCGACAGGGTGTAGTGCACGGTCAGGAACAGGCTGCGCGGGTCGGGCACCGCCCGAGGGGTGCTGGGGCTGGGCGCACCTGCCGCACCACCCGCACCACCCGCACCGGGCGTGGGCACGGCCAGGCTGCCGGTGGCAAAGTGCTGAGTCACCTCGAAGACCACGTTGTCAGACGTGGTGCGTGCCTGGCGCACACTTGAATTGCGTGCATCCAGGCTGTAGCCCTGCCGATAGGTGCGCTGCAACTGCATGCCCAGGCCCAGCATGTCGCTGAGCAACATCGGCGTCAGGTCGATCAGCACCGCGCCGGTCTGTGGGTGGGGGGCGCTGGCCAGCGGTGCGCTGCCTAGCAGGCTGGGTGAGAACGCGGCCTCGACCGCCCGCGCCTGGGGCGTGCCCGCTTGTGCGGTGTAGGCCGCATTCACCGCCAGCAACTGCACCTGCTTGTGTACCTGGCGGAACGTGACCCACTGTGGGCGACCGACCTGGGCCCAGCGACTCTGCATCAAACCGCCGAACAAGCCGGCCTCGCCAATGCCTGACGCCAGCTTGGGCGAAAAGAACAGCGGCTGGTCGAGCGCTTGCGGGCTCAGCTCCAGCCAGACCTTGTCATCCTTGCGCCACAGCGGCAGCAGGCCATCCTGCCGTTGCGCGCCCTGCACGACGGACAAGAACGGGGCACTGCCGGGGGCGACGCCAGCCGCAGGCGCGCGGGCGGTCGGCGTTGCGGCCGCTGAAGGGGTGGTGCCGGGGGCTTTGGGCGCAGCGGCCCTGCCAGCGTCAGAGGCCGATCCGGCGACCGATCCAGCGACCGAGCCCGGGCCGACCTGGGGGGCGCTGACACAGGCGCTCAGCAGCGTCAGCGCGCTCAGCAAAACAGGGGCAAAAAAAGGGCGGCAAGTCATGGCGTGACCATAACATTGCCGCCCGCTCAGGCAGGGTGCGAAACCTTACTCGGTGGGCTGCGGCAGGATGTCCTTCAGGAAGGCGAAGCCGTCCACATGCTGCGCCAGCAGCGGACCGAAGGCCACCAGCACCAGGCCCATCATCATGACCACCACGGGCAGGATCCAGCGCTCATAGCGGCCGTAGAAGCCCAGATGTCGGACATCGGCATCGGCCCGACTCACTTCGTCCTCGCCAACGACCTGACGGGTCAGCAACTGGTTGAGTGCCACCGGCGGCGACAGGTAACCCAGTTCGAACGACACCAGCACCACCATCCAGAAGTGCAGCGGGTCGATGTGGTTGGCGTAGGCGATGGGGGCCAACGTGCCCGACACCAGGATGATGGCGCCCAGCGGGTCCATGACCATCCCCAGGAACACCATCACCACGCACAGCACCGCCATGGCATGCCAGGGTGACTCGAACACCTGCGGGAACAGGTGGACGATCTCGGAGCGCTCGATGATGCCGCCAATGGCCAGCGACAAGGTCATCAGGCTCATCAGAGCACCCACGTGGCCGATGGCCTCGGTGGTGGCAAAGCGCACGGAACGCTCCACGCCTTCCTGGCGGTGGCTGGCGTAATCAGGCGTGAGTTCGGCCTTGCCCTTGTTGGTCATCTTGTCGTAGATGAGCACCAGCAGCAGGATGATCGGCATGATCGTCGGTGCCGTGATCTCGTTGAGCGGCGTCTCAAGAGCATGCTCATAGATCATGATGATGATCGCCGTGACGATGGCGTAGGGCACCACCGGGATGAGCTTGCGCAGCATCGCGGGAATGGCCACGGCAGGCGATTCGATGCTGGCGCGTTGCTTGCGCAGCAGTTGCGACACCAGGAAGAACAGGGTGGACGTCAGCACGAACACATAGACACCCCAGTGGTACAGGCCATTGGTGGTGACTTCCTTGTTCAGCGCCGCGATCATGACGATCAGCAGGCAAGGACGCAGCACCACACCCAGCGAGCCGGACATGGCCGTGGCGGCCAGAGCGAAATGGCGGGTGCCGCCTGCGGCACGCACCTCGTGGTAAATCACGCCACCGGCCGCGATCACGAAGATGCCCGACGCGCCGGTGTAGGCTGTCGCCACCGAGGCGCCCAGCAGGATCAGGTAGGTCAGCAACTGAGGCGACAGGCTCCAGGGACGGATGACGTCCAGCAGCAGGTCGACGATGCGGCTTTGCTTGAGCAGCATGCCGGCCCAGATGAACAGCGCCAGGTTCATGAAGATGCTGGGCAAGGCCATCAACTGGTTGATGTAGATGGCCAGGCCGGCATCGTGGTTGGTCAGCAGGAAGTAGACCCCGGCAATGATGCCCATGTTGGCGTACACGGGCACAGCCAGCATCGCGGCCCCCCAGGTTCCCTGACCTTCTGGTGTCTTGAGCGGGCGCGCGATGCGGACCACGTTGATCAGCAGCATGATCGCGAACAGGGCCATCCAGATCCAGTGCAGCACGGCTTCTTCTTTGGGGACGCCGCCCGTGCCTTGCAGGATCTGGTAGTAGCGCACGCACGAGAACAGCAGAAAGGCGTTGGCGAAGACCTGGGACCAGGACTGTGCCTGGTGGTCACGCGTGTAGATCGCAGGGCGGATGCCGATGTGGTGGCGACCCAGGGTGGTGGTGACCGCGGCAATGGCCACCATCAGCAACAGGATCAGAGGGCGGTTCTCGGTGCCGATCTGAAAGAGCCCGAAGAAGCTGGTCTCGATCGTGCGATACACCTGCAACTGCGGTGTCTGCAGGGCCAGCGCGCGCTCGTACAGCGAATGCTTGGCCTGGCAGATGGCTTGCGCCTGCTCGATCGACTTGCGCAAGATGGCGGGGTCGCTGGCTGTGGGCGTGTCACCGAACAGATCGTCGATGTCATCGCCAGCGCCAGCCTCGGGGGCGACCGACTGGCGCTGCACTTCCGCATCGATGTCCATCGATGGGTTGCATGCCGGCTTGACGGGCTCGGCGCGCAGCATGAAGTACTGAACTTTGGTTTGCGGATCGCCGAACATCGATTCGCCAAACTTGAGCAACTGGCCGTGGAACATTTCACCCGTGCCGATGACCAGGGTCAGCATCAGCATGATGAAAACGGGCAGGCTGGAGAACCACTCCAGGGTGGTTCGGCCCATCAGGCGGCGTGAGGAAGAAGTGTGCATGGGGTACTCGGTCGACAGGTGTGTCGGGGGACTTCAGAGGGCAGATACAGGCGAGGAGGCTGTACGGGCGTTCATTTCCAGTCTTCTTCAGACTTGGTCGTGCACTCGGGGTCAGCCGGGTTCACGTTGCAGCGGATCTTCTTGATGACCTTCAGCCCGCGCTTGTCGTACAGGCCTTTCTGGGCGATGTCGATGCGGGACTCACGCAGCATCAGGGTGTACTTGTAGGCGTTCTCGGCGCTCAGATCCATCCAGGTGGCAGGCGGGATGCCGGCATCGGCCTGCTTGATCAACTGCATGGCCCGATCGAACTGGCTGCTCCAGTACTCGCGTGACTTCACGCCGAAGCCATCGGGAAACTTCGTCCGGTTGATCACCATCTGGTAGGTCAGGATCATGATCGGAAAGCGCGTGATCCCGCCGTTCTTGCCAATGCCCTTGGCCAGCTCCAACGGCTTGTAGGCCAGGGTCGGCGCGGCGATCATGTCGACCGCGCCATTGTTGAACTTGGTCGAGAAGTTCGTGATGTCGGCCGACACCGGCTGGGCGCCGATGCGCTGGATCATCACAGCCTGCGCCTTGTCGTGGTCAAACGCGGCGATGCGCTTGCCTGCCAGCTTCTCGATCGTGTTGATACTGCGATCGTTGACGATCGGGTAGGCGGCACCCAGCGGGATCAGCCCGCTGACCTCGTAGTTGCCCTCGGTCATCAGCTTGGTGGCCGCAGGTGACGCGTAGGTCTGGATCAGCTTGCGCACCACGTCGTAGCTGGCGGCGATGTCGATCTTGCCGTTGCGCACGATGGTGGTGGAGCCCAGGGTGTCGATCGAGCCCGCCACGCTGTTGAACTGGCGGATGCGGAACGCGGTGGCGATCACGGCATCGCACTGTCCGGTGCGGAAATCTTCGGTGGCCACGCGCTCGTCGGTGTACCCCTTGAGCTCGATGGTGACGCCGTTGCGCTGCATGGCCACGGCGTAGTCCTTGGTCATGTTGTACAGGTCGCCAGTGGCGCCCAACATGTCATACACGCAGAATTTCTGATTGGCCTGCGCGCTGCCGAGGGCGCCCAGCACGACCCACGCGGCCACACCGACCTTGCCCAACTTCTGGCCCAACTTCATGCTGTCTCCTCGGTACCCCAAAAGACAAGGGCCTCGACTGCGGGCCCTTGCTTGAACCGGTCACGCCGGTCACATCTGATCACTCGCGTGATCTAAAACAGTCAATTACAACTATATCCATGTGAGCCGGCGATGGGGTTATTTTGCGGCCCGCACCCAGGGGAAGGGAATTCCCGATGGGCGGGGCCCGATGCATCACATCAATTCAGGAAACTGCCAGCGTCAATATCGGGGCCAGCCTTGTCGTCCCAGAACTTGCCCAGCGAGCCCACCGGTGTGCGGGTGCCGGCGTTCTGGGTCCACATGCGATCGGAGATGTTGGTGATCTGCGACTGAGCGATGGCGTCCAGCAGGCGGTACTCGGTGTTGGGCTTGAAGTTCTCGACCGTGCTGAAGCGCTGGATGACGCTGCGCAGACGCGGCTTGTTGTCGGTGGACTGCGCAGCGATGGCGGCCATCACGTGAGCCAGGCGCACACCCTTGTGCTCGCCAATGCCCATGGCGGTGTCAAAGGTGCCTTGCACGTCCTTGCCGGCATCGGCGCCGGGGATGATGCTCCACACCACCGCACGGGCGGCCTGGGGCACGCCCCACCACTTGACGTTGTCCAGGCAGTTCATGGCGCGTTCCACCTGGGGGGCGATGTCGGTGGGCACGCCCACGGCTTGCTGCGAGGCGATGTCGTTCTGCATGGCTTGCAGGCCGCTGACGGCGCCGAGCATGTAGACCATTTCGTCGAAGTCGCGCTTGAAGCGGGGGCACTCTTGACCGTACTTGAAATAGTACTTCTGCTGCAGCTTGATCTTCATGCGCAGGAAAGCGGTGTACTGGCGTTCGGCCGCTGTGGCCAGGAGGCGCTTCTGGGTGATGCGGGCGTCGAGGGCCTCGTCGGCGCGCTTGTCGCGCGAGGCGCGCAGGTAGCGCATTTCTTCGGCGATGGCCTGGTTCTCGGAGCACACGCCGGCCGAGCTCAGCATCACGGTTTCCATCAGGGACGGGTCACCGTAGAAATTGCGGGCCGCGCCGACCAGCGGCGTGTTGATCATGGAGAAGCCGCAACCCATCTCGACGTCGCTGAGGGTCAGCACGGGAGGGGTGAAGCCGTCTTCCAGGATGCTCAGCGTGGTGCCGGCGACGTTGGACTGGATCAGTGCGCACCCACTCAGGGTCAAGGCCGAGGCAGCCAGCGTGGCGGAGGCGAGCAGGCGTGTAAACCGAAAGGTCATCAGAAGGTCTCCATGTGGCGCCGCGCGCCAATAAAAGTCCTTTTGATTCTAGGGAGGGGACCATGCTGACCTGCGGTCGATGGCACTAGGGATAGCCCCCGAAGACCCTCACTTCGGGGAATGAAAAAGGCCCGTCTGTGACGGGCCTTGGGCTGGGTAAATCCGGATGGCTCAGCGGATGGGCTTGAAACGCACGCGCTTGGGGCGGGCGCCTTCTTCACCCAGACGCTTCTTCTTGTCGGCTTCGTACTCCTGGTAGTTGCCGTCATAGAAGAACCACTGGGAGTCGCCTTCGCACGCCAGGATGTGCGTACAGATGCGGTCGAGGAACCAGCGATCGTGGGAGATGATCATGGCCGAGCCAGCGAACTCCAGCAGGGCGTCTTCCAGCGCGCGCAGGGTTTCGACGTCCAGGTCGTTGGAGGGTTCGTCGAGCATCAGCACGTTGCCGCCCTGGGCCAGGGTCTTGGCCAGGTGCAGACGACCGCGTTCACCGCCCGACAGGTTGCCCACCAGCTTTTGCTGGTCGTTGCCCTTGAAGTTGAAGCGGCCGAGGTAGGCGCGCGAGGGCATCACGAACTTGCCCACGACGATGTTGTCAAGGCCGCCTGAAACGTCTTGCCACACGGTCTTGTCAGCGGCCAGGCCTTCGCGGCTCTGGTCCACGAATGCCAGTTGCGCGGTCTTGCCGATGACGACTTCGCCACTGTCCGGCGTCTCGACGCCCTGGATCATGCGGAACAGGGTCGACTTACCCGCGCCGTTGGGGCCGATGATGCCGACGATGGCGCCGGCGGGCACCTTGAAGCTCAGGTTGTCGATCAGGCAACGGTCGCCAAAGGACTTGGTGACGTTCTTGAACTCGATGACTTCATTGCCCAGGCGCTCGGCCACGGGAATGAAGATCTCGTTGGTCTCGTTGCGCTTTTGGTATTCGACGTCGCTCAGTTCTTCAAAGCGGGCCAGACGGGCCTTGCTCTTGGCCTGACGGCCCTTGGTGTTCTTGCGCACCCATTCCAGTTCCTGCTTGAGGGCCTTGGCGCGCGCGTCTTCGGTCTTTTGCTCGGCTTCCAGGCGCTTGCCCTTGGCGTCGAGCCAGTCGGAATAGTTGCCCTTGTAGGGGTGACCCGCACCACGGTCGAGTTCGAGGATCCACTCGGCGGCGTTGTCCAGGAAGTAGCGATCGTGGGTGATGGCCACCACGGTGCCGCTGTAACGCTGCAGGAACTGCTCCAGCCAGTCCACGGACTCGGCGTCCAAGTGGTTGGTGGGCTCGTCCAGCAACAGCATGTCGGGCTTGGACAGCAGCAGGCGGCACAGGGCCACGCGGCGCTTTTCGCCACCCGACAGGTTGCCGATCACGGCATCCCAGGGGGGCAGGCGCAGGGCGTCGGCAGCCAGCTCGAGTTGCAGGTCGGTGTTGCCAGAGCCGCCAGCGGCAATGATGGCTTCCAGCTCGCCTTGCTCGGCGGCCAGGGCATCGAAGTCAGCGTCTTCTTCGGCATACGCCGCGTAGACCTCGTCGAGGCGCTTCTTGGCCGCCAGCACACCGCCGATGCCTTCTTCCACGGCCTCGCGCACCGTTTGCTCGGGGTTCATGACCGGCTCCTGGGGCAGGTAGCCGATCTTGATGCCCGGCATCGGGACGGCTTCGCCCTCGATGTCCTTGTCCACGCCCGCCATGATTTTCAGGAAGGTGGACTTGCCCGAGCCGTTCACACCCAGCACGCCGATCTTGGCGCCTGGGAAAAAGCTCAGGGTGATGTCTTTGAGGATCTGACGCTTCGGGGGAACGATCTTCCCGACGCGGTTCATGGTGAAAACGTACTGGGCCATGTAGGGTATGTGCTTGCGCGCACAACAAGGTGCGCGACGTGTGGACGCCAAACCCGATAGCTTAAGGCAAGCGCGCCCTTTGCGCACAGAACGCGGCGGAAAGAAAGACGGTTTCACTCAGATCGCAGCCGATCCGGGTACCGATCCTGCGGCGTCAGGCCTCAGCTTTGCAGCACGCTCTGGCGGGCCAGCCAGGCGCTCACATCGGCCTCGGTGGCATCGATGGCCCATTGTTTGCGGCGACCGCTGGCACCGCGCAGCAGCGTCACACGCGCCTGGGGCACGCCCAGTTCGCCGGCGAGCCATTTGCGCAGCGCCTCGTTGGCGGCGCCATCGACGGGTGGGGCGGACAGGCGCACACGCAGGGCACCGTCATGCCAGCCCACCAGTTCGGTGCGTTTGGCATTGGGCGAGACGCTCAGGTCCAGGATGACCTTGGGTTGAGGGCCTTTGCCTTCCAGGCGCAGGCAGGGCCAGGGTGGGTAGGGTGGATTCATGCCTTGCCGAAATGAAAAACCCGGCCGAAGCCGGGTTGAGGTGCCCTCGTGAACAAGGGCGCCAGTTTGTTGAACCCGTCGGCAATCAGGGCTTGTTGCCGGTCGGGAACGGCCAGGCTGCCTGGGGGCTCAGTGTGGTCTTGGCAGCCGGGGCAGAAGGCTTCTTGGCCGGCGCTGGCTTGGCGACTGGCTTCGCTGCGGGCTTGGCCGCTGGCTTTGCGGCAGGCTTCGCTGCGGGTTTAGCCGCCGGCTTGGCAGCAGGCTTGGCTGCTGGCTTGGGCGCAGCGACCTTCTTGGCCGGTGCTGCCTTCTTCACGGCCACAGCCTTCTTGGCCGGTGCGGCAGCCTTTTTCACAGCGACCTTCTTGGCCGGTGCCGCGGCCTTTTTCACCGCCACAGCCTTTTTGGCGGGCGCGGCCTTCTTCACGGCGGCCTTCTTGGCGGGTGCTGCAGCTTTCTTCACAGCGACCTTCTTGACGGCGACCTTCTTGGCCGGCGCTGCTGCCTTTTTGGCCGGTGCAGCCTTCTTCACGGCAGCGACCTTCTTGGCGGGTGCAGCTTTCTTCACAGCGACCTTCTTGGCCGGCGCGGCTTTCTTAGGTGCCGCTTTTTTTGCAGTTGCCATACGTATCTCCTTGATCAAGTTGCAAAGAGCACTGCACTGCCACGCGCAGCACAGGGACTCATCACCCGCCGCCCCCTAGGATCTGGGCGGGGTGTGATGAATGGGGTGTGCCGGGGGCTCATGTGTGGGCTGGTCCAGTGCTCTGTGTGTGGCTTGGATCAATCCCAGGACAGGGCGCCGCCCGACTGGTATTCGATGACACGGGTTTCGAAGAAGTTGCGTTCCTTCTTCAGGTCGATCATTTCGCTCATCCAGGGGAAGGGGTTCTCTTCATTGGGGAAGAGCTCTTCCAGGCCGATCTGCGTGGCGCGACGGTTGGCGATGTAGCGCAGATAGCCCTTGAACATGGAGGCATTGAGGCCCAGCACGCCACGTGGCATGGTGTCCTCGGCATAGGCGTATTCCAGGTCGACGGCCTTGAGGAACAGGGACTTGATCTCGGCCTTGAACTCGGATGTCCACAAATGCGGGTTCTCGAGCTTGAGCTGGTTGATCAGGTCGATGCCGAAGTTGCAGTGCATCGACTCGTCGCGCAGGATGTACTGGTACTGCTCGGCCGCGCCGGTCATCTTGTTCTGGCGACCCAGCGCCAGGATCTGCGTGAAGCCGACGTAGAAGAACAGGCCTTCCATCAGGCAGGCGAACACGATCAGCGACTTCAGCAAGGTCTGGTCGTTCTCGGGCGTGCCGGTCTTGAAGTCCGGGTTCATGATCGCCTCGATGAAGGGGATCAGGAACTGGTCCTTGTCGCGGATGGACTTGACTTCGTTGTAGGCGTTGAAGATCTCGGACTCGTCCAGGCCCAGCGACTCCACGATGTACTGGTAGGCGTGCGTGTGGATGGCCTCTTCAAAGGCCTGGCGCAGCAGGAACTGGCGGCACTCGGGCGCCGTGATGTGGCGGTAGGTGCCCAGCACGATGTTGTTGGCGGCCAGCGAGTCGGCGGTCACGAAGAAGCCGAGGTTGCGCTTGATGATGCGGCGCTCGTCTTCGGACAGACCATTGGGGTCCTTCCACAAGGCGATGTCGCGCGACATGTTCACCTCTTGTGGCATCCAGTGGTTGGCGCAGGTGGCGAGGTACTTTTCCCAGGCCCACTTGTACTTGAAGGGCACCAGCTGGTTGACGTCGGTCTGGCCGTTGATGATGCGCTTGTCGGCGGCGTTGACACGGCGTGTGGCGGTGCTGGCAGCCAGTGGCGCAGTCGATGTCGTGGCACGAGGTGCCGTCGCGGTGAAGGCGAGGTCGCTGATCGTCGGTGACGCCGTCGTGTTCCGTGCAGCACCTGATGAGAGGGGCACAGAACCAACAGGGGTTGAAGAGGCGTTGGAGGAATCGTCTTCCCAGACCAGCATGGTAAATATCCTATGGCATCAGATTATGGAAGGGTGTTGTGATAAACACCAAGCACTTCTTGACAGATGCGGCGTGAAGTTGTTGCAGCCGTGCATCGAAACACGTCAGAAGGTGCATGAATACGGGGGTTCAGGGCGACACAGCTTTGGCGTGTCGCCCTTTGCCTTTACTGGCAGGCTTCGCAGTCGGGGTTGTCGATCGAGCAGAACTTCACATCGCTGGCAGGCTCAGAGGCTGCGGCTGTGGCCACGGGCGCGGCATTGGAGACCGCGTTGAGCTGGCCGCGCGACACCGTCGATTTCTCGGCATGTGTGGCGCTCATGGTGCGCAGGTAGTAGGTGGTCTTGAGACCCCGCACCCACGCCAGCTTGTAGGTTTCATCGAGCTTCTTGCCCGATGCACCGGCCATGTAGATGTTGAGCGACTGCGCCTGGTCAATCCACTTCTGGCGACGCGAAGCGGCTTCCACCAACCAGATGGGCTCGACCTCGAAGGCCGTGGCGTACAGGGCCTTGATGTCTTCGGGCACGCGGTCGATGCGGCGCAGCGAGCCATCGAAGTGCTTGAGGTCCATGACCATCACGTCGTCCCACAGGCCCAGCTTCTTGAGGTCGCGCACCAGGTACTCGTTGACGATGGTGAACTCGCCCGACAGGTTGGACTTGACTGAGAGGTTGCCAAAGCAGGGCTCGATCGAGGCGTCGACGCCAACGATGTTGGAGATGGTGGCCGTGGGGGCGATGGCCACGCAGTTGGAGTTGCGCATGCCGAACTGGGCGATGCGGGCACGCAGGGCATCCCAGTCCATCGTCACCGAGGTGTCGACTTCGACGTAGCCGCCGCGCTGTTCGGCCAGCAGCTTGAGCGAGTCGATCGGCAGGATGCCACGGTCCCACAGCGAGCCGCGGTAGCTGCTGTAGCGGCCACGCTCTTCGGCCAGTTCGGTCGAGGCGAGGTAGGCGTAGTAGCAGACGGCTTCCATCGAGCGGTCGGCGAACTCGACGGCAGCCTCGCTGGCGTACGGGGTGCGCAGCTGGTACAGCGCATCCTGGAAGGCCATGATGCCCATGCCAACGGGGCGGTGGCGCAGGTTGGAGTCGCGGGCCTTCTTGACGGCGTAGTAGTTGATGTCGATGACGTTGTCGAGCATGCGCATGGCGGTGCGCACCGTCTTTTGCAGCTTGGCGTGATCGATGCCACCGTCCTTGATGTGCTGGGCCAGGTTGACCGAGCCCAGGTTGCACACGGCGATCTCGCTGTCGTTGGTGTTGAGCGTGATCTCGGTGCACAGGTTGGACGAGTGCACCACGCCGACGTGCTGCTGCGGCGAGCGCACGTTGCAGGCGTCCTTGAAGGTGATCCAGGGGTGGCCGGTTTCGAACAGCATCGACAGCATCTTGCGCCACAGGTCGGTGGCCTTGATGCGCTTGAAGAGCTTGAGCTCGCCACGGTCGGCCTTGGCTTCGTAGGCGGTGTAGGCCTCTTCAAAAGCGATGCCGAACTTGTCGTGCAGGTCGGGGCAGGTGGCCGGCGAGAACAAGGTCCAGTCGCCACCTTCCATCACGCGGCGCATGAACAGGTCGGGGATCCAGTTGGCCGTGTTCATGTCGTGGGTGCGGCGGCGGTCGTCACCGGTGTTCTTGCGCAGCTCCAGGAACTCTTCAATGTCCAGGTGCCACGATTCCAGGTAAGCGCAAACCGCGCCCTTGCGCTTGCCACCCTGGTTCACGGCCACAGCCGTGTCATTGACCACCTTGAGGAACGGCACCACGCCTTGCGACTTGCCGTTGGTGCCCTTGATGTGCGAGCCCAGGGCGCGCACATTGGTCCAGTCGTTGCCCAGGCCGCCAGCGAACTTGGACAGCAGTGCGTTTTCCTTGATGGCCTCGTAGATGCCGTCGAGGTCGTCAGGGACGGTGGTCAGGTAGCACGAGGACAACTGCGAGCGGCGCGTGCCGGAGTTGAACAGCGTCGGGGTGGACGACATGAAGTCGAAGGACGACAGCAGCTCGTAGAACTCGATGGCGCGGGCTTCGCGGTCGATTTCGTTGAGGGCCAGGCCCATGGCGACGCGCATGAAGAAGGCCTGCGGCATCTCGATGCGTTGGCCGTCGTGGTGCAGGAAGTAGCGGTCGTACAGGGTCTGCAGGCCGAGGTAGTCGAAGTTCAGGTCGCGCTCGTACTTCAGGGCCGCACCCAGGCGGGCCAGGTCGAACTGGGCCAGCTTCTCGTCGAGCAGCTCGGCTTCGATGCCCTTCTTGATGAACTTGGGGAAGTACTCGGCGTAGCGCGTGGCCATGTCGGCGTGCGTCACCTCTTCGCCGAGGATCTCGCGGCGGATGGTGTGCTGCAGCAGGCGGGCGGTGGCGCGGGTGTAGCCGGGGTCGTGCTCGATGCGGGTACGCGAGGCCAGGATGGCGGCCTTGTAGACCTCGTCGATGGAGACCCCGTCGTACAGGTTGCGCTGGGTTTCGGCCAGGATGGGTGCGGCCTTCACGTCGTCGCCCAAGCCTGCGCAGGCTGATTCGATCAGGGCTTGCAGGGCGGGCAGATCAAGCGGCACGCGCTGGCCGCGGTCGATCACGGTGAGGGCAGGCTGGGCCGCGGCTTGCTGCTCGGATGCCTGCTTGGCGCGTTCCTGGGTGCGGCGCTCGCGGTAGAGCACGTAGGCGCGGGCAACTTCGTGGTGGCCGCTGCGCATCAGGCCCAGCTCGACCTGGTCTTGCACGTCTTCGATGTGGAAGGTGCCACCGCTGGGGCGCGAGCGCAGCAGGCCACGCACCACGGCTTCAGTCAGGGTGTCAACGTCTTCACGCACGCCAGCCGAGGCGGCGCCTTGGGTGCCATGCACGGCCAGGAACGCCTTCATCAGGGCGACTGCGATCTTGCTGGGCTCGAAGGCCACGACCGCACCATTGCGACGGATGATCTGGTAGCCGGCGTAGGCAGACTGGCGCGGCTCGGTGGCCACGGCAGAGGCGCCGGAAAAGGCAGAAGACGAGGGCGACAAGGTGCTGGACGTGGACGGTTGCATGGGGTTCCCTTGGGGTGCGTCGGTCCGCACGGGCAAGCGTGGCGGGACCGGTATTCAGGCCTCCGGATCCGGCGAGGGATGGTGGAGGCCACTGCGTCCGAGCACTATATCTGGTGTTTTTGAGCTTCGCAAGCACTACAGGTAGTGTTTGTGTGACACCCCGGGGTCAGGGGAAGTCCCAGGCTGTGCACCGAGGAAAACGGACGTTTCCCTCTGAAGCAGGCCGTCACGCCTGGGTCTGTCCCCAAGGAAAAACCTGATCCGGCCAGGTTGTGAGTATTTGTAACTGGCGCCAATCGAAGGCGCTGCCCGGGTCTCTTTTGCGGCCCGGTGCGATGTGCTCATGGCCTGCCACCTGGTGGATCGGGTAGCGCTGCGCCAGGGTGCGCAGAAGGGTGCTCAGGCGGGCGTACTGGGCGGCCTCGAAAGGGTGGTCTTCCAGCCCTTCCAGTTCGATGCCCACCGAGTAGTCGTTGCAGTTCTCGCGCCCCTGCCAGCTGGATCGGCCGGCGTGCCAGGCCCGGTCGTCCACGGAGACGAACTGCAGCAATTGGCCATCGCGGCGGATGACGAAGTGGGAGGAGACTTCCATGCCCCGGATCTGATCGAAGTACGGGTGGGCATCCCAGTCGAGCTGGTTGGTGAACAGTTGCTCGATCTCGGGGCCACCGTACTCACCCGGGGGCAGGCTGATGGAGTGGATCACAGCCAGGCTCACAGCCGTGCCGGCAGGGCGCGGGCCGAAATTGGGGGAGGGCACTGCGCGGGCGTCGCGCAGCCAGCCGTCCGACCACAGCGGTTCCGTCTCACTCCACATCGGGATCGAAGCGTTCGCCCAGCACCACACCGTGATCGGTGATCTGCACGCCGAGCCGGGCCATGCGGTAGCGCATCTGGCGCAGCGACAGGCCCAGGCTGGCACCCGCAGCGGTGCGGTTGAGGCGGTGCTTCTCCAGCGCCCGCACCAGGATGTCACGTTCGATGTGGTCGAGGTGCGTGGCCAGATCGGAGGGCAGGGGCGGGGGATCGGCCGGGGCGAGGGCTGGCACCTCCAACTCTGGCAGTGGTGCGGGCTCGGTGGGCTCAAAGGTTGAGTCGGCTGGCGCTGGACGGGTATCCGTTATGGCGCAGGCGATGCCCAGGTCCTCGGCCTCCAGGATGGCGTGGTTGCTCAGGGCCACGGCACGCTGCAGCAGGTTCTCCAACTCACGCACATTGCCCGGGAAGGGGTAATGCATCAAAGCCCGCATGGCCGTGTCGCTGAGGGTGGCGGGGGCGCCCATGCCGGTTTCATGGGCGATGCGCTCCAGGATGCGGGCGCTCAGTTCGGGCAGGTCTTCCAGGCGTTCACGCAAGGCCGGCAAGGTGATCTGGATGACGTTGAGGCGGTAGTACAAGTCCTGGCGGAAACGCCCCGCTTTCACCTCGGCTTGCAGGTCTTTGTGGGTGGCGCTGAGCAGGCGCACGTCCACGGCGATTTCCTGGGTGGCGCCCACGGGCCGGACGGCCCGTTCCTGGATGGCACGCAGCAGCTTGGACTGCATGGCCAGCGGCAGGTCGCCGATTTCGTCGAGGAACAAGGTGCCGCCGTGCGCGGCCTGGAAGAAGCCCTCGCGGTCCTCCTGGGCGCCGGTGAAGGCCCCCTTGCGGTAGCCAAAGAACTCGGCTTCCAGCAGTTGCTCGGGGATGGCGCCGCAGTTGACAGGGATGAAGGGGCGTTCGGCCCGCACGCTGACATCGTGGATGGCCCGCGCCACCAGCTCTTTGCCGGTACCGGATTCGCCCCAGAGCATGACCGGCGCCATGCTGCGCGCCACCTTCTCGATCAGGTCGCGCACCTGCTGGATGGGGGCGCTGCGACCGGCCAGGCGTGACAGGGCACGCGGCGGGGGCGGCGCGCAACGCGCGGGTGTCGCCGGGGACGAGGATGCAGCCGGTGCCGAGGCCGGCGTGCCCGGCACCGGCTTGACCAGACTGTCCGAGGCGATGGCCGCGGCCACCACCGAGCGGAACTGCTTGAGGTCGACCGGCTTGGTCAGGTAGTCGTAGGCCCCGCTCTTGAGGGCGCTCACGGCATTCTCGGCCGAACCGTAGGCCGTGATCACGATGGACTTCTCGTGGCGTCCGGCTGCCTCCAGGCGTTGCAGCAACTCCAGGCCCGTGCCATCGGGCAGGCGCATGTCGGTGATCACCGCGCTGAAGGTCTGGTCCTGCAGGTGTTGCCAGGCGTCACCCACGGTGCCGGCGGTCTCGACGTCGTAGCCCTCGCGCAGCAAGGTCAGCTCGTAGAGGGTGCGCAGGTCGGGTTCGTCGTCAACGACCAGCAGGCGATGGAGGGCAGGGGAGCTCATGCGATGTAGAGGGAGGATCCCTGGGGTTCGATCGGCATCGTGACGAAAAACTCGTTGCGGTGGCGCACGGCAGGGGGATGCTGCCGGTAGTCGATGGCAGCGCCATGGCGCTCGCACAACTCTTTGCAAATATACAGGCCCAGGCCCGTGCCCCGGCTGCGGGTGGAGAAGAAGGGCTCGAACAAGGACCGCTCGGTCTCGGCCGTCAGTGGCTCGCCGTCGCTGCTCACCGACAGCACCAGCATGGCGCCGTTTTGCCGGGCCGCGCGCCAGGTCAGCGTGACCTCGATGGCGCCCGGTTGCCCGCTGCCATGGCGCAAGGCGTTGTCGAGCAGGTTCACCATGACGCGCTGCAGGTGCTCGGGCTCGAAGCGCACGCGCAGCGGCGATGGGGCCTGTTCCAGTTGCTGGGTGCGGAACTGAAGCAGCGACTCCGGACCGCCGCCAAGGCCGTGGGTGAGTCGCCATTCGTTGCAGATGGCCTCGAGAGTCTCCAGCGGGTCGATGGCCGGGGCCGGGGGGCGTGCGCCGGGCGCCACGGCCAGGATGTCGTCAACGATGTGCTGCAGCCGGACGACGTTCTCCGAAATCATCCGCGTCAGCCGATGCTGGGTCGGAGTCGTGGCGTCTTCGCCCATCAGGGCATTGGCCTGCGAAATGGCGGCCAGCGGGTTGCGGATTTCGTGTGCGATCCCGGCGGACATGCGGCCCATCGCCGCCAGCTTGTCCTGGCGCTGGCGGGCGCGCACGATGCGCAGGTCTTCCAGCCACAGCATGCACATGTCTTCGGCCTGGATGGCCTTGTGGCCCCGCGTGAAGCGCACCCGCACGCGCAGGTCGCGGCGGCTGCCATCGTCGAAACGCAGCAGCACTTCCTGGCCCGTCTCCGCGTGCAGCGGCGCGTTCACCGCGTTGTCGACCGCCAGGATCAACCCCACCCAGGCCGGCACACCGCGCAGCTGAAACGGGGCGGAGGGCGTCAGGCCTTGCGCACTCAGCAGGCGGCGCGCGGCCGGGTTGGCGGTGCGCACGCAGCCTTGACGGTCCACCACCAGCACGCCTTCGCTCATCTCCTCCATCACCAGTCGGTTGAGCTGGGCCTGCTGGCGGGCCAGCTCCAGGCTGCCGCGCGCGCTGCGCTCTTCGCGTGCCACGCGGGCGGCCAGTTCGCTGGCCAGCGCGGCGATGGCGAACAGGCCGAACCCGGTCAAGCCGGCCTCGGTCAACTGGGCACTCAGGTTCGATGTGAGGCTGCCCTGGATCCAGGCCGCCGCCAGCAGATTGATCGACGCCACGGCGGCCACGGCCAAAGCCACCAGCCTGGGCATCAGCACGCCGGCCATCAGCACGGGCAGGGCCAGCAGGGCCTGCGTGTTGAGGGCGGTGTTCATCAGGTGCTGCAGCAGCGAGAAGAACGCCAGATCCAGGCCAATGCTCAGGATCGCCTGACGCGGGCTGAGCGTCGTGGGCCCGAGCGGGTGGGGCGTGCGCTGGCTCGCCCGCGTGGAGGGCCAGGCCCACAGCAGCAGGGCCAGGCTGGCGTAGCCCACGGCCGTGACGACCCAGATCGGTGACCGGTTGCCCATCAGCCAGTTGCCGGCCAGCAAGGCCAGCAGCACCACGGCGAGCAGGGCGCGTGCGCTCAGGAAGGTGCGGTAGGTGCGCAGAAACGAGAGGCTGTCCTGCGGGCCGGGCACACCGTCTGCGACATCGACCTGGGTCGTGGGCCAGGGCGCGTCGTTCGGGCTGGCCCCGTCACCGGCGGTGCTGGGGTCGACGCGTCCGAACCAGGAGGCAGCAGGATCCCGGGGATGGGAGGGCATGTCGGATGGCGCTTCAGTGTGAGGTGGGGCCGGCGTCGCGGTGGGCGGCGCTGCAATAGGATCGCCCGGCCGTGTCTCGGCACGCTTCGCTGGCCGGCAGGTGCACACCGCAGTGGGCGCAAGCGACCATGTCTTCGACCTGGGGCGGTTTGGCGGACCCTGGCGTTGCGCTGGGCGCTGCCGGGCGTTGCTGGCGCTTGAGCTGGCGCGCCCGCCGCAGGAAGGGCGAGTACAGCAGCCAGATGACGACCACGGCAATGAGCAGGTACTTCAGCATGGCGGCCTCAGGTGGCGCTGCCGCGGTGGAGGATGACCTCCAGCACGAAGCGTGAGCCGACATAGGCCAGGAGCAGCAGCGCCGAGCCGGCCACCAGCCAGCGGATGGCCAGACGCCCGCGCCAGCCAAAGCGCACGCGTCCGACCAGCAAGGTGGCGAACACCACCCAGGACAGCACCGAAAACACGCTCTTGTGGTCCCAGCGCCAGGGCGTGGTGAACCACAGGCCCAGCAACAAGGTGAGCGAGAGCATGACGAAGCCCGCCCACACGAATTGCAGTGTCAGGGCCTCCAGGCGCAGCAGGGGCATGCCCAGCGCCTGCCCGCCATGACGAGCGCGCAGCGGCAAGGTCCCCGAGGCACTGGGCGGGGCGCGCAGTTGCCGCTCGGCGTGGCGCCACAGCACGGCGTGCAGCAAGGCCGCGCCGAACAGGCCATACGAGGCAAAGCCCAGCAGCCAATGCAAGGGCGCCCAGGTGGCGCCATGCACCGATTGCACCTGCCCCGGAAACAGCCAGCCCAGGGCCACCGTGAGGGCCGCCAGCACGGCCAGCACCCGACGCACGCCGGGCAAGCCCAGGCGACGGCTCTCGAAGGCATACACGGCCACGACCAGCCAGCTGGTGATGGACAAAGCCGTGCCAAAGCCAAAGCGCGCGCCCATCGTGTCACCCTGGGTGATCACGGTGTCCAGCACGATGGCCACCGCCTGGGCCAGCCACCCCACCAGCAGCGCCGCCCAGATCGGGCGTTCGTGGCGCACAAGGCCCCCTTGCGGGCGCCCTGGCCAGGCTGCGGCAAAGAAATAAGCCAGTATGGCCAGCAGGCTGGGCCAAAGAGCGGGTTGCGAAGGCAAGGCGGGCGATAAAATCATGGATCAAGTTTACGAGCACAAGCAGCGATTTCATGGCATCCAACCTCACAGAACGACTCAGTCGCCTGGTCAAGACCATGCGCGGCCAGTCCCGCATCACCGAAACGAACGTGCAGGACATGTTGCGCGAGGTTCGCATGGCGCTGCTGGAGGCCGACGTGGCGCTTCCCGTGGTGCGCGACTTCATTGCGCGCGTCAAGGACAAGGCCCTGGGGCAGGAGGTCGTCTCGTCCCTGACGCCGGGGCAGGTGCTGGTCAGCATCGTGCAAAAGGAGCTCTCCGCCACCATGGGCGAGGGCGTGGCAGACATCAACCTGGCGGCCCAGCCCCCGGCGGTCATCCTGATGGCCGGTTTGCAAGGTGCCGGTAAAACCACCACCACGGCCAAGCTCGCCAAGCACCTGATCGAAAAGCGCAAGAAGAAGGTGCTCACCGTCTCGGCCGACGTGTACCGCCCGGCGGCCATCGAGCAGCTCAAGACCGTGACGGCGCAGGCCGGGGCCGAATGGTTCCCCTCGACGCCGGACCAAAAGCCTGCGGACATCGCGGCAGCGGCCATCGACTACGCCCGTCGCCACTACTTTGACGTGCTGCTGGTCGACACCGCCGGCCGCCTGGCCATTGACGAAGCCTTGATGGCCGAAATCAAGGCCCTGCACGCACAGCTCAATCCGGTTGAAACCCTGTTCGTGGTCGATGCCATGCAGGGCCAGGATGCCATCAACACCGCCAAGGCCTTCAAGGAAGCGCTGCCGCTGACCGGTGTGGTGCTCACCAAGCTCGACGGCGACTCGCGTGGTGGCGCCGCCTTGTCGGTGCGCCAGATCACGGGCGTGCCCATCAAGTTTGCCGGCGTCTCTGAAAAGATCGACGGCCTGGAAGTGTTCGACGCCGAGCGCCATGCCGGCCGCGTGCTGGGCATGGGCGACATCGTGGCCCTGGTCGAAGAGGTGCAGAAGGGCGTCGACATGGCGGCGGCCCAGAAGCTGGCCGACAAGGTCAAGTCCGGTGCCGATTTTGACCTCGAAGACTTTCTGGCTCAGATCAGCCAGATGAAGAACATGGGCGGCCTCTCCGGCCTGATCGACAAGCTGCCCACCGAGATTGCCTCCAAAGCCGGCCAGGCCGACATGGACAAGGCCGAGCGCGACGTGCGACGCATGGAGGGGATGATTCGCGCCATGACCCCCCTGGAGCGCCACAAGCCCGAGCTCATCAAAGCCAGCCGCAAGCGCCGCATCGCCATCGGGGCGGGCGTGCAGGTGCAGGACGTCAACCGCATGCTCAACCAGTTCGAGCAGATGCGCACCATGATGAAGAAGATGAAGGGCGGCGGCCTCTTCAAGATGATGAAGCGCATGGGCGGCATGAAGGGCATGCCGGGTATGGGCGGCATGGGCCGCTGAGTTCACCCTTGACACGGCTTGTCACGCCTTGCGCACAAGTATTGATTGATTCTGGTGCGAGCCGCTGTTAGCGTATCCACTTGATCAATGCGCGCGCGTACAGAACATGATGGATTGGGTGTCGTTGTGGCCAGTTTGGCTGGTCGGGGGTGTCGGTGCCGTGGGCGTGGCTGCCGCATGGCGGTTCGGTCGTGCTCGCTTGGCCGCCCACCAGGTCACGCGGCCTGCATCGCCCCAGGCCGGTGATCAACGCCCGCGCAAACCGGGGCGCCCTGCCGCCTACGACAACCTCGACACCGTGATGGACTGGGAGCCCGGCTCCACCCGTCTGCTCACCCACGCCGAGCGTGAGGCCTATCACCTGCTGCGCAAGGCCTTGCCCGATCACATGATCCTGGCCCAGGTGCCCGTGGCCCGCTTCATCAAGGTGCCCACGCGCAACTCCTACGCCGAATGGTTGCGCCGAGTCGGCTCGCTGTGTGTGGACCTGGTGGTCTGCGACATGGCTTCCCACGTGCTGGCCGTGATCGAAATCCGGCAGCCCTCGGCCCAGGAAACCGATCGCACCCGCCGTCGCCACACCCGCATGGACAAGGTGCTGCGCGCCTCGCACATCCCGGTGCACGTCTGGCTCGAAGAGTCCCTGCCGGACCTGATGACCGTGCGTGAATCCATCCTGGGCCCAGAAGCCGCCCAGGCCGATGCGGCGTCTTCGATGCCCTCCGCCGAGAGCAGTCGCGCCCGGCGCAGTGCCGAGGCCGCTGCGGTGGTGGCCTCCATGCGCACCGGCGGCCACATGGAGGGCATGTCGGTCAAGGACCGCGGCCTCGATTTCAATCTCGACGACCTGGACGAGTCCGAGCAGGCTGGGGAGGGGCGCCATGCCGCCTCACACCGCGATCCGCCGCCATCGACCTGGTTCGATGACCTCGAGCCCACCATGCCGGCCCCGCTGGACGAGATCCCCCCGTCACAGCGGTCACGCTGAGCGCCGCGCTGTACCTTCAGTTCAGCTCAACAGGGCCTGCGCAAACTCGCGGGCCTTGAAGGTCTGCAGATCTTCCAGCTTCTCGCCCACCCCGATGAAGTACACCGGCACGTTCTTGTGACGCTCTCGCGACCACAAGGCAATGGCGGCCAGCACGCCGCCCTTGGCGGTGCCGTCCAGCTTGGTGACGACCAGGCCGGTCAAGCCCAGAGCCTCGTCGAAGGCCTTGACCTGCGACAGCGCGTTCTGACCCGTGTTGCCATCGACCACCAGCAGCACCTCATGGGGGGCGCTGTCCATGGCCTTGCCAATCACACGCTTGATCTTGCGCAGCTCTTCCATCAGGTGCAACTGCGTGGCCAGCCGGCCGGCGGTGTCGGCGATCACCACATCACAGCTGCGCGCATGACCGGCCTTGACCGCATCGAAGGTCACCGCAGCCGGGTCGCCGCCTTCCTGGCTGACGATCTCGACGCGGTTGCGATCGGCCCAGACCATCAGCTGCTCGCGGGCGGCGGCGCGGAAGGTGTCGGCTGCGGCCAGCAGCACACGTTGTCCGGAATCGGCCAGGTGACGGGTGAGCTTGCCAATGGTGGTGGTCTTGCCCGCGCCGTTGACGCCGGCCACCATGATCACCGTGGGCGTGTGGTGCCCCACTTCCAGTGATTGCTCCAGCGGTTGCAGCAACTCGGTGATGGCGTCGATCAGCAGCGCCTTGACCTGAGACGGCTCGGTGGCCTTGGCCTCCTTGACGCGGCGCTTGAGGTCTTGCAGCAAAAACTCGGTGGCCGAGACGCCAGCATCGGCCATCAACAGGGCCGATTCCAGCTCTTCATACAGCGCGTCGTCGATCTGGGTGCCCGTGAACACCTGAGCAATGCTGGAGCCCGTCTTGCGCAGGCCGTTGCGCAGCTTGTCCATCCACGAGCGCCGCTCGGTGGTTGGGGCGCTGTCGGAGGACGCTGCGGCCGGTGGGGCGTCGGCGGGCGCCTGCGCCGGTGCCGTGGCGACCTTCAGAGCGGGCGCCGCAGACGCAGCCGTCGCTGCAGCGGGCAACGCCGGTGCAGTCGCTGTGGGGGCCTCCAAAACGGGGGAGGCGGGCGTGCCAGTCTGGGGCACCTCGGGCGAGGTGTCCTGGGCCGACGACTCTGCTGGCGTAGAACCCCACCCCAGCTTTTTCTTGATGAAACTGAACATGCGCTGATTGTAGGGGCGCAGGCTTTTTACAATGCCTTCTTTGATGCCCCACACCATGACAAACCGACCTTCCTCCCGCTCCCGCCACCCGGCAAGCACCGGCACGGCCACCGACCCGGCGGCGGCCGCCCGCAAAGTGGCGCGCACGGCGGCACAAGAGGTGCGGATTCTGGGGGGGCAATGGAAGCGCACCCCCTTGCCCGTGCCCGTCTCGGCCGGTTTGCGGCCCACACCTTCGCGCGTACGCGAAACCCTGTTCAACTGGCTGGGCCAGGACCTGTCTGGCTGGCGCGTGCTCGATGCCTTTGCCGGCAGTGGGGCGCTGGGGCTGGAGGCGGCGTCACGGGGGGCCGACGAGGTCTGTCTGCTCGAACGCGATCCCGCCCTGGTGCGCGCACTGCAAGCCACCCAGGCACGTCTCAAGGCCACGCAGGTGCAGGTTCAGCAGGCCGATGCGCTCAGCTGGATGGCCCACCCGCAGCGTGCCGGGCGCTTCGACCTGGTCTTCCTCGACCCACCCTTTGACGCCGACCTCTTTGCCCCGGCCTTGGCTGCGGCAGCGCACTGTGTGCCTGCAGGCGGATGGCTGTATCTGGAAGCCGACCGGCTGTTTGGCGACGACGATGCCGCCGTGCGCGCCGCCGGCTTGCGCGTTCACCGTCACGGACAGGCCGGCGC
>JAGNPA010000399.1 GCA_017989885.1 Aquabacterium sp. | reverse complement strand
CGACTGCGGCACGTTGCTGAGCAGCTCGGCCATGTCACGCAGGGGTTCGCGGGTCTTGGGCTCGATGTCGAAGCCCAGCTTGGCCGCAAAGCGCACCACGCGGACGATGCGCACCGGGTCTTCGCGGTAGCGCGTTTCCGGGTCGCCAATCATGCGCAGCACGCGCTTTTTGGCGTCCTTGATGCCGCCGTGGTAGTCGACCACGATGCCGGTGTGCGGGTCGTAGTACATGGCGTTGACGGTGAAGTCGCGGCGCGCGGCGTCCTGGTCCTGCGGGCCCCAGACGTTGTCACGCAGCACGCGCCCGCTGGCGTCCACCACGTGGGTCTTGTCGGCCAGGTCCTTGCGCGAGGTCTTTTCGTTGCCGGTGACCTGCTCGGCCGCCGTGGCGTCGAGGTAGGCGCGGAAGGTGGAGACCTCGATGACCTCGTTTTCGCGTCCGCGGCCGTAGACCACGTGCACGATGCGGAAGCGTCGGCCGATGATGAAGGCGCGGCGGAACAGGCTCTTGACCTGCTCGGGCGTGGCGTTGGTGGCCACGTCGAAGTCCTTGGGACGATGGCCCAGGATCAGGTCGCGCACCGCGCCGCCCACGATGTAGGCCTCGTAGCCGGCGTCCTGCAGGGTCTCGACCACGCGGCGGGCGCGATCGTCGACCAGGGTGGCGTCAATGCCGTGTTCGCTTTGCGGGACGTCCACGCGCTTGCCGACGGGGATGCGCGGCGCCTTGGCGGCGCGGCTGCCGGTGGCGGGGCTGCGCTTTTTGGCCGGGTCTTTGCCCAGGATCTTGTCTATGAAGCTCTTGATCATGCAAACAGTCTAAGGATGCGCCAGCCGCGTTCGCGGGCCGCCTCTTCCAGCGCGGGGCTGGGGTTGGTGGCTACCGGATCGTTGGCACGCTCCAGCAGGGGCAGGTCGTTGGGAGAGTCACTGTAGAAGCTGACGCGATCGAAATCGCTCAGTTGCCGGCCCATGCCGGACAGCCATTGTTCCACACGCGTGATTTTGCCTTCGCGGAAGGACGGCACGCCATCGATTTCACCGGTGACGCGGCCGGCGGTGTCACGCACCAGCCGCACGGCGATCAGGTCGCTGACGTTGAAGGCATCGGCGATCGGACGGGTGACGAACTCGTTGGTGGCGGTGACGATGGCCAGCAGGTCGCCCTGCGCGCGGTGCTGCTCGACCAGCTCCAGCGCCTGGGGTTGCATGGCCGGGTAGATCACCTGCTCCATGAAGGCTTGTTGCAGGGCCTGTTGGGCGCCTTCGTCCATCTGGCGCCACACGCTGGTGGTGAAGCGGATGTAGTCGGCCAGCACCAGGGTGCCTTCGCAGTACTGCTGGTAGAAGCCGTCGTTGGCCAGGCGGTAGGCGTCAGCGTCGGTCAGGCCCTGGCGGATCAGGAACTCGCCGAACTCGTGATCGGAGTCGAGCGGCAGCAGGGTGTGGTCAAGGTCGAACAGGCACAGGTTCATGGGGTCTCCGCGGCCAGCATTTGTTTCAGCAAGGGAACCGTCAACACGCGGTGCTCGGCCAGGGCATAGCGGTCCAGACGGTCCAGCAAATTCATGAGAAAAGCCAGGTCGCGGCTGTAACGGGTGAGCAGGTAGGACACGAGATCATCGCCCAGGGCCATGCCCCGGCGGTTGGCTTCGCGCTGCAAGGCGGCTCGCAGGCCGTCTTCGTCCAACGGTGACAGGGCAAAGGTCAGGCCCCAGCCCAGGCGGGTGCGCAGGTCGTCGCGCACGGGCAGGTCCACGGCCGGCACGGCGCCGGCAGCCATGATGTACAGCGGCCCGGTGGCGTCTTCGTCGGGCGCGGCGCCAGGCAGGAGCGAAGTCTGTGCGGGGGCCTGCTCCCTGGCGGCCTGAGCCGCTTGCGAGGCCGCCGATTCAATGAACAGGTTGAAGGCCAGATGCTGGTGGTTCGCATCCAGCGCTTCGCATTCGTCGATGAGGGCCAGCGTGGGCAAGGCGGGCGCGGCAGCGTCCCACATCTGGCAGGTGTGGGCATTGAGCCAGATGACGCCCCACCCGCGCGCCAGGGTGGGCTCGATCATGGCGCGCAGCAGGTGAGTTTTGCCTGAACCTGGGCCACCCCAGAAATAAGCTGGCGAGCGCAGGCTGTCCACCTCGGGCCAGGTGCGCAGCCAGCTCAGGGCCTCGGCATTGCGGCCCTGCACGAACTCATCAAGCCCCATGACGCTGGTGGGCCCCAGATCCAGCGGGATCTGACGCATGGGGCCGGCGCGGACCTCGTCGGGTCCGTTCTCGCTCGAAAACAACATCATTCCGTCAGAAAGAAATCACCGCTTCGGTAGGACTGCAGCACGCGGCGGCCCAGCACGGTGGCCAGGGCCGCACAGGGCAAGGCGATGAGCAGGCCCAACAGGCCCAGCCACTGCCCGAATAGCATCAAGGCCAAGATGACCCCCAGGGGGTGCAGGCCGATGCGCTCGCCCACCAGGCGGGGGGTGAGATAGAAGCTCTCGACCACCTGGCCCAAGCCGTAGACGACCGCCACACCAATGGCGGGCTGCCACAGGCTCTCGCC
>JAGNPA010000072.1 GCA_017989885.1 Aquabacterium sp. | reverse complement strand
GATGCTGCCACAACGCACCCTCAAATCCCTCACCCGCGCCGTTGGCGTGGGCCTGCACAGCGGCCAGCGCGTCGAGCTGACCCTGCGCCCCGCGCCGGTCAACACCGGCATCGTGTTCCGCCGCGTGGACCTGCCTGAGCCGGTGGACATTCCCGTCAACACCGGGGCGGTGTGCGACTGCCGCATGGCCACCACCATCTCGCCCGGTGGCGATCCGGGTCTGGCCAAGGTCAACACCATCGAGCACCTGATGTCGGCCTGCGCCGGCCTGGGGCTGGACAACCTGTATGTGGACATCACCGCCGAGGAAGTGCCCATCCTCGACGGCTCGTCGGCCGCGTTCGTGTACCTGCTGCAAAGCGCCGGCATCGAGCTGCAAAAAGCGCCCAAGAAGTTCCTGCGCGTGCTCAAGCCCGTGGAAGTGCGCGAGGGCGAAGGTCGCACGCTCAAGTGGGCGCGCCTGGAGCCGTATCACGGCTACAAGCTGACCTTCGAGATCGACTTTGACCACCCCGCCGTGGACCAGACCGGCCAGCGCGTCGAGTTCGATTTCAGCACCGGCCAGTACAATCGCGACATCGCGCGCGCCCGCACCTTCGGCTTCACCAAAGACGTCGAGATGATGCGCTCGCGCGGCCTGGGCCTGGGCGCCAGCATGGACAACGCCATCGTGGTGGACGAGCACCGCGTGCTCAACGCCGACGGGCTGCGCTACGACGACGAGTTCGTCAAGCACAAGATCCTGGACGCGATCGGTGACCTGTATGTGGCGGGCCACCCGCTGCTGGCGGCCTACACGGCCTACAAGTCGGGCCACGCCCTGAACAACCAGCTGCTGCATGCCCTGATGGCGCAGCAAGACGCCTGGGAGATCGTGACCTTCGAGGACGAGGCCAAGGCGCCGCGCGGCATGGCCGAGCTGGCCCCCGCCTGGTAAGGCCGAAGGCCGCACACCATGGTTCTGTTTCGCGCCCTCGGCGTCCTCCTGGCCCTGTCCTTCCTCTTGAACATGGCGGTCTTCACCGTCACCAAGCAGCCCCGCTGGCGGCAATGGGCCATGCTCTCGCTGCGCTGGGCCGTGGTGCTGGGCCTGTGTTTTGTCGGTCTGATCGTGCTGCGCCGCGCCGCCGTCTTCATCTGACGCACAGCCAGAACGCGCCGGTCACCGCGGGATACTCCCCTCCCCCTCGTTCAAGGGGCGAACTAGCATCTGCGACCTGAAGCTCCGGCTACCCGCTGGGGCGTTTCAGGAGCAAGCATGAGCTACCGCGCGCTGTACGAGCGTTCCATCCACGAACGCGACACCTACTGGGCTGAACAGGCCTCCCGCATCCACTGGCACCGCCCATTCGACACGGTCTGCGATGTCAGCAACCCGCCGTTTGTGAAATGGTTCGACGGCGGACTGACGAATCTGTGCCACAACGCGGTCGACCGCCACGTGCACGACCGGGCCGACCAGGCCGCCCTGGTCTTCGTGTCCACCGAAACCCACACCGAAGAGACCATCAGCTACGGGCAGTTGCTGGTCGAGGTCGAGCGCATGGCGGCCATCCTGCACGGCCTGGGTGTCGGCAAGGGCGACCGCGTGCTGATCTACATGCCCATGATCCCGCAGGCCGTGATCGCCATGCTGGCCACGGTGCGCCTGGGCGCCATCCACTCGGTGGTGTTCGGCGGTTTTGCCAGCCACGCGCTGGCCAGCCGCATCGACGATGCCACCCCTTCGGTCATCGTCACCGCCGATGCGGGCTCGCGTGGCGGCAAGGTCATCCCCTACAAGCCGCTGCTGGACGAGGCCCTGCGCCAAAGCACGCACACCGTGCCCCACGTGCTGCTGGTCGACCGCAAGCTGGCCCCGGCCGAGATGGACACCCCGCGTGACGTGGACTACTGGGACGCCCGCAGCAGCGTGATGGACGCCATCGTGCCCTGCGAGTGGGTCGAAGCCACCCACCCCAGCTACACGCTCTACACCAGCGGCACCACCGGCAAGCCCAAGGGCGTGCAGCGCGACACCGGCGGCTACGCCGTGGCCCTGGCCGCCTCGATGGAGCAGGTGTACTGCGGCAAGCCGGGCGAGACCTTCTTTTGCGCCAGCGACATCGGCTGGGTCGTGGGCCACAGCTACATCGTCTACGGCCCGCTGCTCACCGGCATGACGACCATCATTTACGAAGGCCTGCCGATCCGCCCGGACGCCGCCATCTGGTGGTCGCTGGTCGAGAAGTACAAGGTCAATGTGATGTTCTCGGCGCCCACCGCCATCCGCGTCCTCAAAAAGCAGGACCCGGACTGCCTCAAGCGCCACGACCTGTCCAGCCTCAAGCAGCTGTTCCTGGCCGGCGAGCCGCTGGACGAGCCCACCGCCAAGTGGATCGGCGACGCAATCGGCAAACCCATCATCGACAACTACTGGCAGACCGAAACCGGCTGGCCCATCCTCAGCCTGGCACGCGGCGTCGACCCCACGCTGACGCCGCGCCTGGGCTCGCCGGGGTTCCCGATGCCGGGCTACCAGGTCAAGCTGCTGGACGACCAGACCGGCGAGGAGCTGACCGGCGCCAACCAGAAGGGCGTGCTCACCATCGAAGGCCCCCTGCCCCCCGGCTGCCTGCAGACCATCTGGGGCGATGACCAGCGTTTCGTGCAGACCTACTGGTCCACCTTCCCGGGCAAACAGGTCTACAACACCTTCGACTGGGGCATCCGCGATGCGGACGGCTACTACTTCATCCTGGGCCGCACCGACGACGTGATCAACGTGGCCGGCCACCGCCTGGGCACCCGCGAGATCGAAGAGGCCATCAGCAGTCACAACGGTGTGGCCGAGGTGGCGGTGGTGGGCGTGGCCGATCAACTCAAGGGCCAGGTGGCCAAGGCCTTCGTGGTGCCGCGTGACGCCAGCCGCGTGGTGGACGACGAGGGCCGCAAGACGCTGGAAGCCGAGATCATGCACACGGTGGACCAGCAACTGGGCGCCGTGGCGCGTCCGGCACGGGTGCACTTCGTCAACGTGCTGCCCAAGACCCGCTCGGGCAAGCTGCTGCGCCGGGCCATCCAGGCCGTGTGCGAAGGGCGAGACACGGGTGACCTGAGCACCATCGAAGACCCGAGCGCGCTGCAACAGTTGCAGGAAGCGGCGCAACGCTGAAGTCCAGCGTGTCCCGAGGGCTGAAGGGCGGCCAACACGGCCCTCGGGATGGTCAAGCGCAGTGCCTTGTCGCACAATGCGGGTTTTGATGCCCTGAATTGCCCGACCATGAAAAAGACGCCTGCACTCACCGACGCCGAGATCAACGAAATCGACGAGCTGCTGGCCGCTGTGCCCGCACCCTTTGAAACCGTCGACGCCGTGATCCTGGACGGCTACCTCGCTGGCGTGCTGGTGCAGCCGGTGCTGCTGCAGCCGGAAGACTGGCTGCCCCCGATTTTCGGCACCGAAGGCATGCCCGAGGCCGGCATCGAAGGCTGGAGCGAAGCCCAGCACAACCGCCTGGTCAGCCTGATCACCCGCCGCAAGGACGAGATCCTGCGCGGCATCCTGGAAGACGGCTGGTTCGACCCCATCGTCCCGATGATCGAGGACGACGACGGCAAGCCGGCCGAAGGCAAGGATGCGCTGGAAGGCATCGGCTACTGGGCCGCCGGCTTCGAGTGGGCCCTGGCCAACTTCCCGCAGCTGGAAGAGGCCGCGCTGTCGGGCGTGCCCGACCTGCTGGACTCCATCTGGCGCCACCTGCCCGAGCAGGACGAGACCCAGCAGGCCATGACCAAGGCCCTGGACGAAGAGCATCCGCTCAAGAACCTGGACGAGGCCATCGAAGCCCTGGTGTTCGACGTGGTGGACCTGGCCCAGATCGGCCTGGCCGAGAGCCACAAGGTCGAAACCGTGATCCGCGAGCACCCCAAGCTCGGCCGCAACGACCCCTGCCACTGCGGCAGCGGCAAGAAGTACAAGAACTGCCACGGGGCGAACTGATTGCACGCGGAGGGTCGTTTGACGATCCAGGTGCTGTCTGACCTGCACCTGGAGACCGAAGACTTCACGCCCACTCCGGCCCCCGGTGCCGACCTGCTGGTGCTGGGTGGCGATGTGGACAGCAGCTGGCAGGGGCTGTCGCGCTTTGCGAACTGGCCCGTGCCGGTGCTGTTTGTGCCCGGCAACCACGAGTTCGACAGGCGCGACATCGACGACGCCTTGGTGGGCCTGCGCGAGCGCGCCCGCCAACTCGGCCTCACGCTGCTGGAGCGCGACACCGCCTTCGTCACCGCCCCCGATGGCCGGGTGATCCGCTTTCTCGGCACCACCCGCTGGTCAGACTTCGACCTGTTCGGCGAAGCCCAGCGGCCCCGTGCCATGCGGGCGGCCAGCTATTTCGTCAAGGTGATGCGGGCCACGCGGGGCGGCGAGCCCTTCGGCCCCGAGGCCGTGCGCGAAGAGTCCCTGCGCTGCCGCCAGTGGCTGGCCGACACGCTGGCCAGGGTGCCCACGGCCGAACAGGCCTGGGACGCAACCGTGGTCATCACCCACTTCGGCCCCAGCCTGCTCAGCGCCGACCCACGCTACGGCCGTCAGCCCGGCACCGCCAGCTTTTGCAATGCCGACGACGACCTGATGCCCGGCGTGGACCTGTGGATCCACGGCCACCTGCACTGCCGCCACGACTACCTGGTGCGCCACGATCGCGGCGTCACCCGCGTGGTCAGCAACGCACGCGGTCACGGTCATAAAAACGAATCAGACGGCTACGATGGCAGGTGTTGCGTTCGGGTCTAGACTGATCGCTGTGCTTGCCCTGCAAGTTTTTTTGTCGACACAACCGAGGAACCCCGATGAAGATTTTGCTTCCCGTCGATGGCAGCTCTTACACCAAGCGCATGCTGGCCTGGCTGACCACACATGACGAGTGGCTGACGGGCCAACACGAGTACACCGTGCTGACCGTGGTGCCGCAGATCCCGCCGCACGCCGCCGCGATGTTCCCGGCCGACCAGCTCAAGTCCTACTACGAGGACACCGCCGAAGCCATCTTCAAGCCCATCCGCAAGTTCACGGCCAAGCACGACCTGGCCACGTCCTACCAGGGCAAGATCGGCCACGCACCCGACGTCATCGCCAAGCTGGCCGACAAGGGCAAGTACGACCTGATCATCATGGGCTCGCACGGGCACAGCAACTTCATGAACCTGGTGGCCGGCTCGGTGGCCACCAAGGTCATGGCCGCCTGCAAGACCCCGGTGCTGCTGGTGCGCTGAGCCTTTTGGGCTCAGTCTGGCCTGGGCCCCCGCTCAGGCCACCACACTGCGGTTGCGGCCGGCCGACTTGGCCTCGTACAGGGCCTCGTCGGCCCGGTGCACCGTCTGGTCGGTGTGCTCCCCCGCACGGTGCGCGGTGATGCCCGCTGAAAACGCGATGCGCAGCGCCGGCACCGCGTCGCTCACGGCCACGGCCGACAGCGCCTCGCGCAAGCGCTCCACCAGCAGCGCCGCCCCATCGGCCGAGGTCTCCGGCATGACGATGAGGAACTCCTCGCCCCCCCAGCGCGCCACGATGTCGGCGTCGCGCGTGGCCTGACGGGCCTGCTGCGCAAAGGTCTGCAGCACCCGGTCGCCCACGGCGTGCCCGTATTGGTCGTTGACCTGCTTGAAGTGGTCAAGGTCGATCAAGGTCATCGCCAAGGGCCGCCCGTTGCGGTCCTTCAGGTGCACATGGTGGTCGATCAATTCCTGCGCGTAACGACGGTTGTAGAGGCCCGTCAGGCTGTCGCGGTTGGCCAGTTCCTGAATGCGCTCCAAGGCCACTTCGAGTTCACGCTTGCGACTGCGCAGGCGCCGACGCATCTCTCCGAACTGGGCGCCCAGCAAGGCGGCCATGAACTGCAGAATCAGCAAAGCCAGGAAGTGCACTGCCTCGACTTCGGGCGGGAAGTTCATCGGATCCCGCACACTCATCCAGAGCATGCCGGCCCCCATGGTGAGCAAGGCGTACAGGCTCATCGCCCACTGGCGCCCGCGTGTGAGGCTGAACGTGCCAAAGGAAGCCACGGCCACACTCAAGCCGATGAGGGCGCCGCGGAACTCGTGCAGCAACACATAGGCCACCACGGCCAGCGTCTGCCCCACCAGCATCTGTGTCATCGTCATGGCCGGATCACGGAAACTGCGCGTCCAACCCCAGCGCACCATGGCGTAGCTGATGAGCCCGGCGGTCAGCGCCGCCCCCTGAAACACCCGCGCCGGCCCCAGGTCAGCCACGCCAATCGACACCGCCACCTCGGCGATCAGCACCCCGAGCAGATAGCAGAAAGCCGCCAGCAAGGTCCGCAGCACATAACCCCGTTGCCGGGCTTCGCGCCCCAACAGCAGATCCAGCATGAAACGCAATTCACTCTCCTGAGCAGAGGCCCATTATCTCAACCCCCATGACGCCACGCTGTCGCCAACATATTTGCCCCGTGCCTGGTCGTGACTTTCTGGCGTCTCTAGAATGTTTGCGCGCTCATGCCGCGGCATCTCCCTGCGGCAGACCCTTAGAAGGTGACCCATGTCCGATATCCGCATCCGAGGCGCCCGCCAGCACAACCTCAAGAACCTCGACCTCGACATCCACACGGGGGAGCTGACGGTCGTGACCGGTCCCAGCGGCTCGGGCAAGTCGTCGCTGGTGTTCGACACCCTGTATGCGGAAGGCCAGCGTCGCTACGTCGAGACCTTCAGCGCCTATGCGCGCCAGTTCCTCGACCGCATGGACCGGCCCGCCGTGGACCGCGTGGAGGGCGTGCCGCCAGCCATTGCCATCGACCAGAGCAACCCGGTGCGCACCTCGCGCTCGACCGTGGGGACGATGACCGAGCTGAACGACCACCTCAAGCTGTTGTTCGCACGGGGCGCGCAGCTGTTCGACCAGGACACCGGCCAGATGGTGCGCGAGGACACGCCGCAGTCGGTGTTTGCCGAGCTGCTGCGGCGTTGCGCGGCCACGCCCGGTGGCCGTCGCGTGGTGGTCACCTTCGGCGCGGTGCTGCCGGCCCACACCACGGCCGAGCAGATGGCCGACTGGCTGTCGGTCAGCGGCTTTTCACGCATCCAGGCGCAGCGCGTGGTCAAGGCGCGCGACCTGCCGTCGGCGGCGTTGACGAGCGCCCAGGTGGCGGCTGCGCTGGAGGAAGGTGGCGAGGGTGCGTCGGCCAAGAAGAAGCCCGCCGCCAAAAAGACGAGCAAGAAGACGAAGGACGCTGCCAGCGCCGAGCTGGGCGACGACGAACGCCTGGTGCTGGACGTGGTGGCCGACCGCTTCCGCATCGGCGCGGATCCGAGCGGAGCTGATCTGGACCGCCCGCGCGTGATGGAGGCGCTGGAAGTGGCCTTCAAGCGCGGCAGCGGCCACATCACCGTCTATGCCTTGCCCGAGGGAGGCGACGAGGCGGAGCCCGAACTGTGGCGCTTCTCCGCCGGCCTGCACTGCCCGGACAGCCACCGTCGCTACAGCGCGCCCACGCCAGGCATGTTCTCCTTCAATTCCGCCGCCGGTGCCTGCCCGACGTGTCGGGGCTTTGGCCGCGTCATCGGCGTGGACTGGGGCCTGGTCATCCCCGACGGGAAGAAGACGCTGCGCGGTGGCGCCATCAAGACCATCCAGACGCCCGCCTGGGCCGAGTGCCAGGCCGAGCTGATCAAGTACGCGGGCGAAGCCGGTGTGCCGCGCGACCTGCCCTGGTCGCAGATGACGCCCGAGCACAAGGCCTGGG
>JAGNPA010000071.1 GCA_017989885.1 Aquabacterium sp. | reverse complement strand
CCGCTCAGCGGCGCGGTGCGGGCAGGCCGCGCTCCAGCCGGTCTTCCAGCTCGCCCAGGCTGGCCGCCAGCGAATTGCCGGTCTGCTCGGTGAAGGTCTGTGACGCCTGCTCCAGCTCTGCGATGCGGGCCAGCAAGGCCTGATGCGCATCGGCCTGGCGCATCGCCTGGCGGGTCAGCTCCGTCGAGATGAACTCCTGCAAGGCCGTGAAGCGGGAGGCCTCGGCCTTGTCGGCCAGCTCACGGTTGGCCTGCAGCTCCTTGGAATGCCGACGGGTGTCGAGCAAGACCGTGCCCTGCAGGTACACCGCGTGCACCAGGAACAGCACGGTGAGCAGCACCAGCAAGCTCAACAGCGTCAGGCCCAGGGGCAGCGACACGCTGGCAAAGCCCAGGGACAGCTCGGTCGGCGCGACAAAGGCCTCCCAGTTCAGGACAGTGACGGCTGCCAGCACGGCCGCCAGCAACAAGAGCAACAGGTACAAGGTTCGCATGGCAGTCTTCCTCACATTTCATGGCGTGGACGGGGTCACGCCCCGAGGCGCACCTTACACCGAGCGAGGCCTTTCACCACGCCTCTTTCGCTGCTGTACACCTCATTGAGGCCGCTGACAAGACTCGACGGCCACCCCGCGCAGGCTCACAATCACCGCATCAGTCGTCTGAACCGGAGTCGCACGATGCCCATGCCCCGCTTGCCCGAAGAAGATTTTGCCGAGGCCGACACCCTGGATGTGAACGACCCCCGCATCGTGCTGCGCCCCGATGGCTACCACTGGCTGAGCGAAGGCGGACGCATCGAGAACGGCCCCTTCGACAGCGCCCGTGCGGCCTGGGCCGACATGCACGCGGCCGACGAAGACGCCCCGACGGCCGAAGACGACCTGGGTGAGGTGTCGGCCGAGATCGGCATCGCCGACTGGGTGGACCCCGACACCGGCGACCTGGCCGAGGGCACGATTCCGCACCTCAGCGAGGAGTGACGCCCCAGGAGCCCGAGGCCCCGTGTCAATTCCCAGCGCCATCTGTGGGCAAGCCCCCTCGGCCACAATGGGTTGATCCCTTTGTGAACCCCTCTGCCCACGGAGAACCTTGATGAAGCTGTTCCTGAAACCCGGCTCCTGCTCGCTGGCCTCGCACATCGTGCTGGAAGAAATCGGCCGCCCCTACGACACCGAAACCGTGGACCTGGCCAAGAAGCTCACCGCCAGCGGCGCCGATTTCTGGGCCATCAACCCCAAGGGCTATGTGCCCGCCCTGCTGCTGGACGATGGTGACCTGCTCACCGAAGGCCCCGCCATCCTGCAGTACCTGGCCGACCTGGCCCCCGAGCTGCAACTGGCCCCTGCCAACGGCAGCAAGGCCCGCTACCAGCTGCAAAGCTGGCTGACCTTCATCGGCACCGAAGTGCACAAGAACTTCAGCCCCTTCTTCAACCCGGCCGCCACACCCGAGATGAAGGACCTGGCGCGCGCCAACCTGCAGCGCCGCCTGGGCTACGTCAACGATCAACTCGCCGGCCGCGACTTCCTGATGGGCGACACCTTCAGCGTGGCCGACGCCTACCTGTTCACCGTCGTCGGCTGGGCCAAGTTCGTCCAGCTCGACCTGAGCGCTTGGCCCCACCTGATCGCCTTCCAGGGTCGGGTCGCGGCACGCCCGGCCACCCAGCGCGCCCTGAAGGCCGAAGGCCTGATCTGATCGGAGCCCGGCTCAGGCCACCCGCTCACGCAGCCGGGTCGGGGGCCTTGGGCGAGGCCGGGCTGCGGCCCAGCACCTGGCCCGAGGTCACCCCCATCGACACATAGATGCTGGTCAGGCCGTCCATGCCCACATCGGCCGGGGTCACCCACGACTCCTGCACATAGAGCAGGCCACCGCCGACCGGCACCGGCGCCGTCGGCACCAGCACCGCCAGGTAGCGCTGCCCGTCGATCTCGACCGGCTCGGGTGTCGACAGCAGGCCCAGCACCTTCACGCCCCCACTGCCGCCAAAGCTGCACCACACCGGACGCATCGACTTGAGGCCATCGTCACCGTTCTGGCTGAGCAGGTCGACAAACCGGCTGATGAGGTCGTACACATTGCGCACCAGCGGGATGCGGCTCACCACCGCATTGACCAGGCGCACCAGACCGCGCTGCAACCCTCCCTCGACCAGCAGGCCCAGGGCGTACACCCCCAGCACGATGATCAGGGCGCCCAGCACATAGCCCAGCATCACCGAGCCCGACAGGCCCAGCCCCAGCCCGACGAACACCTGCCCCACCAGGCTGCTCGGCCCCAGCCAGGCATACAGCAGCCGCCCCAGCCAGATGAACACGGCCACGGTCACGATCAGGGGCAAGGCGGCCAGCAGGCCCGTCACGAGGGTACGGGTCAGCTGACGCAGGGAACGCTTCATGAGCATGTCAGACCCACACATCGGCACGGCAACAACGCCGCCCGGCATTATGGCGAGCGCCAGCCCGGCCACACCCCCTGGTTCGCCGCTTGCACGCACCCAAATACATTTGTACAATAGTATTTTTCCGATGCACGCCAGCCTGCGCTGAGCGCATCGACCACCAGCAGGGCGGGCACCCACGGTGCTCACCCGAACTCGTGGTACGCCCGTCCGTGGGCCAAGCGGTCGGGCGCCGTCCGCCTGTCCTTCAGGCGGGCATGACGCCGCATCTCCCGGATGCCGATGGCGTTGCCGTCCCAGGCTCGCACGAGCCCTCTGGCGCAACCAGAAGGAGCCCCGCATGTGTGGCTTTGTCGGTGTCCGTCGCTTCGATGGCTGCCCCCCTGACATCGCGCTGTTGCAGCGCATGTCCGATGTGATCGCCCCCCGTGGCCCGGACGCCCACGGCATGTTCCAGCAAGGCCCGTTCGCCGTGGCCCACCGTCGCCTGACGGTGATCGACCTGAGCGAGCACGCCCAGCAACCCATGGTGGACCGGGAACTGGGCCTGACCCTGGTCTTCAACGGCTGCATCTACAACTACCGCGAACTGCGCCAGGACCTGGAAGGGCGGGGCTACCGCTTCACCTCCAGCGGCGACACCGAGGTCGTGCTCAAGGCCTTCCATGCCTGGGGGCAGGACGCCTGGCCACGCATGCACGGCATGTTCGCCGTGGTCGTGCACGAACGCGACACCGGCCGGGTCACGCTGGCACGGGATCGCTTTGGCATCAAACCGCTGTACCTGGCCCAGACCCGTGGTGGCCTGCGCTTTGGCTCCAGCCTGCCCGCCCTGATCTGCGACCCCGAAGTGGACCGCAGCATCGACCTCATGGCCCTGGACCACTACCTGTCCTGGCACGCCGTCGTGCCGCCTCCGCTGACCCTGCTCAAGGGCGTGCGCAAGCTGCCGCCCGGCAGCAGCCTGAGCATCGACGGCGAGGGCGAAGGCACCTTGCACACCTGGTGGCAACTGAGCGTGCAGGCCGACCCCGACCTGGCCGCCCTGCCCGTCCGCGAGCGCGAGGACATGGTGGAACAGGCCTTGCGCACCGCGGTGCAACGCCGCGCCCTGGCCGATGTGCCCGTGGGCGTGCTGCTGTCCGGTGGCGTGGACTCCAGCCTCATCGTCGCCCTGCTGGCCGAGATGGGGCAACCCGGCCTGCAGACCTTCTCCATCGGCTTTGACGGTGCCGGTGGCGAGGCGGGTGACGAGTTCATGTACTCCGACCTGGTCGCCCAGCGCTTTGGCACCACGCACCACCGCATCCACATCCCCACCGACCAGTTGATGGACGCCTTGCCCGGCACCATCGCCGCCATGTCCGAGCCGATGGTGAGCTACGACAACGTGGCCTTCTACCTGCTCTCGCGCGAGGTGGCCAAGCACACGAAGGTCGTGCAAAGCGGCCAGGGGGCCGATGAGGTCTTCGCCGGCTACCACTGGTACCCCCACCTGGCCACCGTGCCCGCCGACAGCGCGGCCGCAGCCTACGAGCAGGTCTTCTTCGACCACACGCCCGAGCAGCTCACGCAGCTGCTGCTGCCCGCCGCCCAGGCACCGGGCATGAGCCGGGCCTATGTGGACCAGCACTTCCGCGGGATCGGCGGCAGCAGCGTCGAGAAGGCCCTGCACCTGGACACCACCGTGATGCTGGTCGATGACCCGGTCAAACGGGTCGACAACATGACCATGGCCTGGGGCCTGGAGGCCCGCGTGCCCTTCCTGGACCATGAGCTGGTGGAACTGGCCGGCCGCCTGCCGGTGGCCGACAAGCTGGGCGATGGCGGCAAGGGCGTGCTCAAGGCCATTGCCCGACGGCACCTGCCCCGCGAGGTCGTCGACCGCCCCAAGGGCTACTTCCCGGTGCCCATCCTCAAGCACATCGAGGGGCCCGTGCTGGACCTGGTGCGCGACACCCTGGCCAGCCAGGCCGCCCGTCAGCGGGGCCTGTTCCAGCCAGAGGCCATCGCGCGCCTGCTTGCCCACCCCAGCGACCACCTCACCCCGCTGCGGGGCTCCCGCCTGTGGCAGGTCGCCCTGCTCGAAATGTGGCTGCAAACCCACCAGCTCTGAGACACCGACATGACCCCGCACACCATCATCGACTGCGGCTGGGGCCGCCTGCTCATGGGCCAGACCTTCGCCAGCCAGCGCGACCTGGTCGAGGCCTTGATTGCCGAAACCCCGCAGCAGCGCGACGTCGCCCTCTACGCCCACGACCCGCATGTGCTGGTCGCGCTGGCCCCGCAACAGCTGTTTCTGGACCCCTCGCACACCTTTCGCCTGACCCTGAGCGACGCCGCCGCCTGGCCGGCTCACCGCCCTGGCCCCGGCTGGCAGGTGCGCGCTGCCCGGCCCGATGACGAGGGCGCCATCAACCGCATCCTCACCGCCCGGCAGATGGTGCCCGTGCGCGAGGGTTTCCTGGCGCAGGCCGTCACGCAGCCGGCGCTGCTCATCCTGGTGGCCGAAGAGACCGACAGCGGCAACGTGCTGGGCGTGGTCACCGGCGTGGACCATGTCGCCGCCTGCGACGACCCCGACGGCGGGAGCAGCCTGTGGTCCCTGGCGGTGGACCCCCAGTGCGTGCACCCTGGCATCGGCCCGGCCCTGGTCAGCGACCTGGTCTCGCGCTTTGTCCAGCGCGGCCTGCACCACCTGGACCTGTCCGTCATGCACGATAACGCCCAGGCCATCGAGCTGTACGAGAAGATGGGCTTTCAGCGCGTGCCCATTTTCTGCGTCAAGAACCGCAACCCCATCAACGAGCTGCTGTATGTGGGCGCGGACAGCGACGAGGGCCTCAACATCTACGCCAAGCTCATCGTCAAGGAAGCGCGCCGCCGCGGCATCCATGCCGAGGTGCTGGACGCCGAGTACGACTACTTCCGGCTCAGCCTGGGCGGGCGCAGCATCACCTGCCGCGAGTCGCTGTCCGACCTGACCTCGGCCGTGGCCATGAGCCGCTGCGATGACAAGCGCGTCACGCGCCGTGTGCTCGCGCAAGGGGGCGTGAACACCCCCGCGCAACTCACCGTGTCCTGCCCGGTCGAGCTCAAGGCCTTCCTGCAGCGCCACCCCCGCGTGGTGGTCAAACCCGCCCGGGGCGAGCAAGGCCGCGGCATCTCGGTGGACGTGCAGGGGCTCGATGCCGTCACCGCCGCCATTGAAGCGGCGCGCAAGCACTGCGACGACGTCATCGTCGAAGAACTGGTCGCCGGGCAAGACCTGCGCATCGTCGTCATCGACCACCAGGTCGTCGCCGCCGCCACCCGCCAGCCCGCCTGCGTCGTGGGCGACGGTGAAAGCGACCTGCGCACCCTGATCGAACGCCACAGCCGTCGCCGCCAGGCGGCCACTCATGGCGAAAGCCGCATCCCCCTGGACGAAGAAACCGAGCGCTGCGTGCGCCTGGCCGGCCACACCCTGGACAGCATCCTCCCGGCCGGGACCGTGCTGTCGGTGCGCAAGACCGCCAACCTGCACACCGGCGGCACCATCCACGATGTCACCGCGCAACTGCACCCGCACCTGCGCGAAGTGGCCGAAAAAGCCTCGCGCCTGCTGGACATCCCCGTGGTCGGCCTGGACTTCATGGTGCCCCGCGTCGAGGGGGACACCCACTGGGTGATCGAGGCCAACGAGCGCCCGGGGCTGGCCAACCACGAGCCCCAGCCGACCGTGCAGGCCTTTGTCGACCTGCTGTTCCCGCAGACCAAGGCCGTGCCAGCATGAGCATGCCCCTGATCAACCCGGCCTACCTGCAGTCCACCCTGCGCAGGCTGCTGGAAACACCCAGCCCCTCGGGCATGACGGACGCCGTGGTGCGGCTGGTGTGCGAGATGCTCGATGAGCTGGGCATCGCGTACCAGCTCACCCGTCGCGGCGCCATCCGCGCCCTGCTGCCGGGTCGCCAGCATTGCCCCAAACGCGCCGTGGCCAGCCACCTCGACACCCTCGGCGCCATGGTCAAGGCCCTCAAACCCAATGGCCGACTGGCGCTCTCGCCCATCGGCTTTTGGTCCTCGCGCTTTGCCGAGGGCGAGCGCGTGACCATCTACGCCGACTTTGGCAACCTGCGCGGCACGGTGTTGCCCCTCAAGGCCTCCGGTCACACCTTCAACAAGGAAATCGACACCCAACCCGTGGACTGGACCCAGGTGGAGGTGCGCCTGGACGAACGCGTGGCCAGCGTGGCCGACCTGATGACGCTTGGGGTGCGCGTGGGCGACACCGTCTCGTTCGACACCCGCACCGAGTTCGGCCCCAACGGCTTCATCACCTCGCGCTACCTGGACGACAAGGCCGGCGTGGCCAGCGTGCTGGCTGCGGCCGAAGCGGTGCTGCGCCACGGCGAACCCCTGCCGCTGGACGTGTTGCTGCTGTTCACCATCTCGGAAGAAGTGGGGGTGGGCGCCTCGCACGTGCTGCACGGCGGCGACGTCTCCGAGCTGGTGTCGGTGGACAACGGCACCGTGGCCGAGGGCCAGAACACCTCGGAGTACGGCGTGACCGTCTCGATGATGGACAGCAGCGGCCCCTTTGACTGGCACCTCACCCGGCACCTGCTGCACCTGTGCCGCAGCCACGCCATCGACCATGCCCGCGACGTCTTTCGCTTCTACCGCAGCGATGCCGCCTCGGCCGTGGAGGCCGGCAACGACATCCGCACCGCCTTGCTGTGCTTTGCCTGCGACGCCTCACACGGTTACGAGCGCACCCACGAAGACTCCCTGTCCGCCCTCGGACGGCTGCTGGCCGCCTACATGCTGAGCCCGCCCTTGTTCCAGCGCGACGTCAAGGCCCTGGGGCCGCTGGGCGACTTCCCCCCGGCCGACTGCCAACTCACGCCCGACTGAGCCGCGCCTTCCTATAATCAACGATTCCACCCTCACAGGCTGGAGCCGGGCGGCTGCACGCAGCGCCCAGCTGCCAGCCTCTCTTGTCTTTTCGGTGACCCCATGAGCGCTCCTTCCGACAACCAGACCTACGACCCGCGTGCCGTCGAAGCCCGTGCCCAGCAACACTGGGAAGCGGCCGATGCCTACCGCGTCACCGAAACCCCGGACAAGAAGTCGTTCTACGCCTGCTCCATGCTGCCCTACCCCTCGGGCAAGCTGCACATGGGCCACGTGCGCAACTACACGATCAACGACATGTTGAGCCGTTACCTGCGCATGAACGGCCACAACGTGCTCATGCCCATGGGCTGGGACGCCTTTGGCCTGCCCGCCGAGAACGCCGCGCTCAAGAACAAGGTGCCCCCCGCCGCCTGGACCTACGACAACATCGCTTACATGAAGAAGCAGATGAAGGCGATGGG
>JAGNPA010000070.1 GCA_017989885.1 Aquabacterium sp. | reverse complement strand
TTTCCTGGACGCGCTGGATGCCCAACGCACCTTGTTCCAGGCCCGCGCCCAATACCTGCGCGCATTGAACGAGCTGTACCGCACCACCGCCGACATCGACCGCCTGTTGGGCACCAACACCGACGAGCCATCGACGGCCAAGCCATGAGAAAGCATTGCATGAACCACACCAAACCACAACGCCAGGCTGGGCGCATCAGCCGCCCCCAACTCATCGCCATCATTGCCATCGTCCTGATCGGACTGGGGGCCAGCGCTTGGTTGCTCAAAAGTGCACCCAGCGCACCAGCGGGCGAAGCCGCCGAGGAAGGCCATGGTCACGGGCATGACGAAGCCAAAGGCCACGATGATGGCGAGCACCACGATGAGAAAAAAGCCGATGCCGGTCACGATGAGGCGAAGGGGCACGACGACAAGGAACACCACGAAAAACCGGGCGCGCATGCAGAACACGACACGCTGGAGGGCGAAGGGGGCGAGGGCAAAGGTGCATCCAGCCCTGCCGGGGCCGACAAGCATGTCGAGGGTGAAGAAGAGCCGGTCCAGTTGAACGCTCAGCAGATCGCAGCCGGCGGCATCAAGGTCGAGGCGGTCGGCCCTGCCAGCATCCGCACCACGATGCAGTTGTCCGGAGAGATCAAGTTCAACGAGGACCGCACGGCCCACGTCGTGCCTCGTGTGGCAGGCGTGGTCGAAGCCGTCTCGGCCAGCCTGGGGCAACAGGTCAAGAAAGGCCAGGTGCTGGCCACCATTTCCAGCGTGCTGTTGTCCGAGCAGCGCAGCGAGTTGCAGGCGGCACAAAAGCGTCTGACGCTGGCGCAAACCACCCATGCCCGTGAGAAGAAACTCTTTGAGGACAAGATTTCCGCGCAGATGGACTACCAGCAGGCTGTGCAAGCGCTGCGGGAAGCCGAGATCGCCGTGAACAACGCCAGCCAGAAGCTCAAGGCCTTGGGCGCCGCGCCCACGGCCAACGACTTGAACCGCTACGAACTGCGGGCCCCGTTTGACGGCATCGTCGTGGAAAAGCACATCGCGCTGGGCGAATCCGTCAAGGACGACGCCAATGTGTTCACCCTGTCCGACCTGTCCACCGTGTGGGCCAACATCAATGTGCCAGCCAAGGACCTCAAGTTCGTTCGGGTCGGCGAGAAGGTCACCGTGAGCTCAACCTCATTCGACGATGTAGCCACCGGCACGGTGACCTATGTCGGCGCCCTGATCGGGGAGCAGACGCGTGCAGCCAGTGCCCGGGTCGTACTGACCAATCCCGGCCTGGCCTGGCGCCCGGGTCTGTTCGTCAACGTAGCGGTGACATCAGGCGAAACCGAGGCGGCCGTGACCGTGGCGGCTGGCGCAGTGCAGGCAATGGAAGGCCGTCAGGTCGTCTTCGTCGAAGTGCCTGGCGGCTTTGAGGCCAAAACCGTGGAAGTGGGACGCAGTGATGGCGTGCGCACCGAGATTGTCAAAGGCCTGAGTGCCGGGGCGCGCTATGCCTCGACGAACAGCTTCGTCATCAAGGCCGAAATCGGCAAGGCTTCGGCCGAGCACTCGCATTGAGCCCAAGGACCCCCCATCATGTTTGAACGCATCATCCGATTTGCCATCGAGCAGCGCTGGCTTGTGCTGCTGGCCGTCTTCGGCATGGCCGCATTGGGCATTTTCAGCTACCAGAAGCTACCCATCGACGCCGTGCCCGACATCACCAACGTCCAGGTCCAGATCAACACGCAGACCCCCGGCTACTCGCCGCTGGAAACAGAGCAACGCGTCACCTACCCGCTGGAGACCGTGATGGCCGGCTTGCCGGGCCTTGAGCAAACCCGCTCCCTGTCGCGCTACGGCTTGTCGCAGATCACCGTGATCTTCAAGGATGGCACCGACCTGTACTTCGCGCGCCAGATGGTGAACGAGCGAATCCAGGAGGCCAAGGAGCGGCTGCCCCAGGGCGTTACCCCGGCCATGGGCCCGATCTCGACCGGCCTGGGTGAGATCTACATGTGGACCGTCGAAGCCAAGGACGGTGCCAAGAAGGCCGATGGCAGCGTCTACACTCCGACTGATCTGCGAGAGATCCAGGACTGGATCATCAAACCGCAATTGCGCAATGTGCCGGGCGTGACGGAGATCAACTCCATCGGCGGCTATGCCAAGGAATACCAGGTCGCCCCACGCCCTGAGAAACTCATGGCGCACGGGCTGACCCTGGTCGATGTGGTCAATGCGCTGGAACGCAACAACGGTAACGTGGGGGCGGGCTACATCGAGCGCGAGGGCGAACAGTACCTGATCCGGGCTCCCGGGCAGGTTCGGGACATGAAGGATGTGGGCGGCATCATCGTCAAGCACGCCGACGACGTGCCCATCCTCATCCGTGACATCGCCGACGTGAGCATCGGCAAGGAACTGCGCACCGGCGCGGCCACCGACAACGGCCGCGAGGTGGTGCTGGGCACCGTGTTCATGCTGATCGGCGAGAACAGCCGCAAGGTCTCTCAAGCAGTCGACAAGCAGATGGCCGAGATCAACAAGACACTGCCCGCTGGGGTTCACGCGGTGACCGTGTACGACCGCACCATCCTGGTCGACAAGGCGATTGCCACGGTCAAGAAGAATCTGCTGGAAGGCGCCGTGCTCGTCATCGCCATCCTCTTCATGTTCCTGGGCAACATGCGCGCCGCCTTGATCACCGCCATGGTGATCCCCCTGTCGATGCTGTTCACCTTCAGTGGCATGGTCAGCCAGAAGGTCAGCGCCAACCTGATGAGCCTGGGCGCGCTGGACTTCGGAATCATCGTGGATGGCGCGGTCGTGATCGTGGAGAACTGCGTGCGGCGCCTGGCGCATGCGCAAGCCCACCACGGTCGGCCGCTCACCTTGCAGGAGCGATTCCACGAGGTCTTCGCTGCATCGCAGGAAGCGCGGCGCCCGTTGCTGTTCGGGCAACTGATCATCATGATCGTCTACCTGCCCATCTTTGCGCTGGCCGGTGTGGAAGGCAAGATGTTCCACCCCATGGCCTTCACCGTGGTGACGGCGCTGCTGGGTGCGATGATCCTGTCCATCACCTTCATCCCCGCCGCGGTGGCCTTGTTCATCGGCAAGAAAGTGGCCGAGACGGAGAACGTGGTGATCCGCAGCGCCAAGCGCGTGTATGAGCCCTTGCTGAACACCGTCATGGGTGCCAAACCCGTGGTGCTGACCGCAGCGGCGATGATCGTCGTGTTGTCCGGCGTGGTTGCCTCGCGCATGGGCAGTGAGTTCGTGCCCAGCCTGAACGAAGGCGACTTCGCGATTCAGGCGCTGCGCATACCCGGCACCAGCCTCACCCAATCGGTGGCCATGCAGGCCCAACTGGAGGCCCACCTGAAGGCCAAGTTCCCGGAAATCGAGCGCATCTTTGCGCGCACCGGCACGGCGGAGATCGCCGCCGACCCCATGCCGCCCAACATCTCGGATGGCTACGTGATGCTCAAGCCGCTGGACAAGTGGCCCGAGCCCCGCAAGACGCGCGACGAACTGCTGGCCGCCGTGCAGGCGGAAGTCGCCAAGCTGCCGGGCCAGAACTACGAGTTCTCCCAGCCCATCCAGTTGCGCTTCAACGAGTTGATCTCGGGCGTGCGAAGCGATGTCGCGGTCAAGCTCTTCGGGGACGACATGGACGTGCTCAACAGCACGGCCAATCAGATCGCCAAGGTGCTGCAGGCCATTCCGGGCGCGGCCGAGGTCAAGGTCGAGCAGACCACCGGCTTGCCGATGCTGACCATCAACATTGACCGTGACAAGGCCACACGATATGGCCTGAACGTCGGCGACATCCAGGACACCTTGTCCACGGCCATCGGCGGCCAGGAGGCCGGGACCATGTTCGAAGGTGACCGCCGTTTTGACATCGTGGTCCGACTGCCCGAGACCGTGCGCACAGACCTGCAAGCGATTCGCCGTCTGCCCATCGCCCTCAAGGGTGCCGAGGGCGATGCCACTCGCTTCATCCCCTTGTCAGAAGTGGCCGCCATCGACTTGGCCCCTGGTCCCAACCAGGTCAGTCGGGAGAATGGCAAACGCCGCATCGTGATCAGCGCCAATGTGCGAGGGCGCGACCTGGGCACCTTCGTCGCCGAAGCCGAAAAATCTTTGCAGACCGTGAAGATTCCGACGGGCTACTGGACCGTATGGGGCGGACAGTTCGAGAACCTGCAATCGGCCACTCAGCGCCTGCAGATCGTGGTGCCGGTCTCGCTGCTGCTGGTCTTCGTGCTGTTGTTTGCCATGTTCGGCAACATCAAGGATGGCTTGCTGGTCTTCACGGGCATCCCCTTCGCGCTCACGGGCGGCATCCTCGCCTTGTGGCTGAGGGACATCCCGCTGTCGATCTCTGCGGCGGTCGGTTTCATCGCCCTGTCCGGAGTCGCCGTACTCAACGGGTTGGTGATGATTTCCTTCATCCGCAACCTTCGTGACAATGGGCTGGGTCTGGACAAAGCCATCCATGAGGGCGCCCTGACACGTTTGCGGCCTGTCTTGATGACGGCACTGGTGGCCTCGCTGGGCTTCGTGCCCATGGCCTTGGCCACCGGCACGGGTGCGGAGGTGCAGCGGCCACTGGCGACTGTGGTGATCGGCGGCATCCTGTCATCGACCGTGCTGACCTTGCTGGTGCTGCCGGTGCTCTACCGCCTGATGCACCGCAAGGATGAAGATGAACCGCCCGAAGAGGACCCCATCGGCTTGATGCCACCCGCGAGCCCCGCTCCTGACGGAGGCATCGCATGAGCGCTGGCCATGACCACGCCCTGCCCTCCAGCACCAACGAGCGCAATCTGCGTTGGGCGCTGGGGCTCACCTTCACCTTTCTGATGGCCGAGGTGGTAGGTGGCGTGATCACGGGCAGCCTGGCGCTGATCTCGGACGCGGCGCACATGTTCACCGATGCGGCAGCGCTGGCCATCGCGCTGGCCGCCATCCGCATCGCCAGGCGCCCCGCCAATGCCCGGCTCACGTTTGGCTATCACCGCTTCGAGATCCTGGCGGCGGCCTTCAATGCCCTGATGCTCTTTGCCGTCGCGCTGTACATCCTCTACGAGGCTTGGCAGCGCTTTGGCACGCCGCAGGATGTTCAGTCGGGCCCCATGCTGGTGATCGCCACACTTGGGTTGGTCATCAACCTGGTGAGCATGAGGCTGCTGAACGCCGGCAAGGATGCCAGCCTCAATGTCAAAGGCGCGTACCTTGAGGTGTGGAGCGATCTGCTGGGATCCTTGGGGGTGATCGTTGGCGCACTGGTCATCCGGTTCACGGGCTGGACCTGGATCGATTCGGTGATCGCCGTGGCGATCGGCCTGTGGGTGCTGCCACGCACATGGGTGCTGTTGCGCTCGACCGTCAACATCTTGCTGGAAGGCATACCCGAGGGCATGAACCTGAGCGAGATCGATCTGGCGCTGAGAGCGGTCCCGGGTGTCGTGGACGTGCACGATCTGCACGTCTGGTCCTTGACCAGCAACCGACCCAGCCTGAGCGCTCACATTGTTCACGACCCGTCAATGTCCGAGCCAGCCAGCCTCCTGTCCGCATTGCACCGCGTGCTGGCCGAACGAGACATCCACCACTCGACACTGCAGTGCGAGACCCAGGCTTGCGATCAGGCCAGCCCATTCTGCGACCTGGGAGACAAGCACGCCAGCGCTCATCGTGCTGAGGCTGGCATGGATCCGAACGCCAGGCCACCGCCTTGAACCGGAAGGAACGAGCATGACCGTGAGAGAACATGTGATGCCCTACGTGCTGGTCCTGGGCGGAGCGGCACTGTGCGTCGTGATTCCTTATGGGCTCTACCTGGAGTGGCGGGACAGAGCAAAGCGACGCATCCGTCGGCAGGATCGCCAGCAAAAGCGCCGGGCGCTACGAAGCAAGGGAGGCCGCTGACGCGGCGCTGCCCACCTGTGTTCACCTCACATGGAAACCCAAAGCTTGAAGGGCCATCAATGCCGCCTCGCCCCTACCGCACTGGCCCTCGTTTTTCTTGGCGGCGCCTTCACAAGCATGGCCGACGAGCGGATTCTCTACAAGTCAATCCTGCCCAATGGGCAGGTGGTCTACGGGGACGAACCAGAACCTCAGGCCAAGCGTTCAAGCGCCATTTCAGTCGAGCGACACCCACCCAACCCACAGGAGGCCGAGGCAGCCCAACGTGCGCTTGCCATGACGCGAGCGCAATTGTTGCGCGACGCAGCGGCCCGGGCCGTTCGGCTCAAGCAGCTGGACAACCAGATTGGCGATGTCTATGACGAGTTCCAGAACCTTCGCTCGAAACAGCGAGCTGGGCGTGAAGTGGGAGAAGGCGACCGGCAAGGTCGGCGCTTTTCTCATCAGTACGCTCAACGTCAGCACGCCCTGCTGCTCGCCGCCGCACAAGCGCAACAACGTCTCGACAACTTGGTCACCGAGCGCACTGCGCTGGGATATTGAGCGCGTGATAAGGCCACCGTCTTCAAGCGGGCAACCTCCAACAACAGGAACACGACATGCTTGCGAATGGCTTGCAGAGCCTGGCGCAACGCCTGCTCCGTGGCCTGGATGCCCAGCGTCCGAGCGCTCAGTTGAAACCTCAGTGCCCTGATGCCGGGGATGGCATCCACAGCGCGGCGGATTTCCGCTTCCTCTGAGGAACAGTCCATGGAGGCGATGCGGAACATGGTCCACCCAGCGTCCGGGGGGTTGGGCGAGATCACCGCCGCAGTGGATGTCCCCGTGCATCCGCAACTGTGATTCTCGCAAGCTGAGGGGCTGGTCGTTTCGGGCGATGTGGTACGTGGCGTGGTCATGACCGTATTTGAAACCCTGAAGTAGGTACAGAGTCAAGCGGTAATATGGGCATATCTGCTTGCCAACAGGAACCCGCCATGAAAATAGGTGACTTGTCAGCCCAGTCTGGCACCCCTGTGGAAACGATTCGCTTCTACGAGCGCGAAGGCCTGCTCCCAAAGCCTTCGCGCACCACCAGCAACTACCGGATCTATGAAGGGCCTCACGTCGAACGTCTGGCCTTTATTCGCCACTGTCGATCACTTGACATGGCCCTGGATGAAATTCGGGCTCTGCTGGCGCTCCAGGCAGCCCCCAACGAAAGTTGTGAGGCCGTGAACAACGTGCTGGATGATCACATCGAACACGTGGCCCAACGGATTCGAGAGCTGACCGCCTTGAAAAAACAACTGGTGGCACTGCGGGGGCAATGTGCTCAGGCAAAAGATGTAGCGCATTGCGGCATCTTGAGTGGGCTTGGCCAGGGGGAGGCTCTTGAGCAGCCGACAGCTCGACAACATGTCTCAGCAAGCCATGGCAAACGCCGTTGAAGACCTTTACTGCATGGCTTGAACATGATCAAGGAAAACGCGTGAGGCACGTAAACGGCGAACTGGCCGAGGGCATCAAGATGGCTGACAGGCCCATGTTGGTGTACGGACTTACTGCCGAGGCAGATGAACATTCGGCGTAGTTGGCTGATCGATAAGAGGCAGAGCAGTAGGCCTGCTTCAAACCTGACCTTGAAGGCGACTCGATGGTAACGTCGGCGCCCAACGTCCTCCCTGCGCAGCCTGTTGAACCGAGGGGTAACCCTTGTCAGAAGGCGGGAGTTTTTGCACCGAAACCGAGATCACCCCTACTTGCGGTAGTTCAGGGCATGGAAGGCTCCGGCCAACGTGGTCTTGAGATTGCCCAGCACGGTGTTGACCCACTTGAAGCTGGGCAGGTCGCGCGGCTTGAGGGAGCCGACCACCATCGGGAGGT
>JAGNPA010000398.1 GCA_017989885.1 Aquabacterium sp. | reverse complement strand
GTGCCCACGCCCGGTGCGGGTGGTGCGGGTGGTGCGGCAGGTGCGCCCAGCCCCAGCACCCCTCGGGCGGTGCCCGACCCGCGCAGCCTGTTCCTGACCGTGCACTACACCCTGTCGGCGCTGCCCAGGCAGCCCATGCGTCCGCGCCCGGCCGACGCGCGGGTGGGCTACTTCACCACCACGGTCACCGATTTCACCGACGATCTGGCGCGCACACCACGGCAGCACTTCATCAACCGCTGGCGCCTGAGCAAGAAGGACCCGAGCGCCGCCTTGTCGGCGCCGGTGCAGCCCATCGTGTTCTGGCTCGACCCCAGCATCCCTGAGGCCTATCGCCCCACGATCACGGCCGGGGTGCTTGCCTGGAACCGGGCCTTCGAGGCCATCGGCTATCGCGACGCGATCGAGGTGCGCACGCCGGTGACTGGTCAGCCCATCGACACCCAGGCCACGGGCCAGGCCTCCATCCGCTGGATGACCAATGCACAGCCCCGCTTTGGCGCCATCGGCCCCTCGCACGTGGACCCGCGCACGGGTGAGATCCTGGGCTCGGACATCGCGCTGGAGAGCCTGTCCTCGCGCAGCATCCGCACCGTGCGCAGCCAGATCCTGAGCAGCGGGCCGGCCACCACAGATCACGCCGGCCATGCGCACGACGAGCACTGTCTGCACGGTGACCTGGCGGCTGAACAACTGGCCCTGGGTCTGGATGTGATCGAAGCGCAAGGCGTGATCGATCCGGACAGCCCACAGGTGCGCGACTTCGTGCTGGCCTACCTGAAGGACACCACCATGCACGAGGTGGGCCACACACTGGGCCTGCGTCACAATTTCCGCGCCTCGCGCTGGCGCACCGCCCAGGAGTTGACGCATCCACAACTGACCGCTGAGCACGGCATCAGCGCCTCGGTGATGGAGTATTCGCCCATCAACCTGCCTGCGCCCGGGCAGTCTGCGGGCGCCCCATTTCAAACCACCTTGGGGCCTTATGACTTCTGGGCCATTGCCTACGGTTACGGTGACCTGCCCGAGGACCCCGTTCAGGCCAAGGCGGCACTGAGAACCCTGGCCCAGCGCAGCGCCGATCCCGCCATGACGGAGGCGCTGGCGTATGGCACAGACGAGGACAATCTGTCGGGCCTGGACCCGCAGGCACTCACGTTCGACCTGGGGCGCGATCCGGTGGCCTTTGCCCACACGCGGTTGGCCATCGTGCGCGACCTGCTGACACGCCAGGCCACACGGGTGTTGACCCCACAAGACGAGGCCACCCAACTGCGCCGCAGCGTCAGCTATGCGCTGCGCGACCTGGCGCGCACCAGCCAGACGCTGATGCGGCAGGTGGGCGGCGTGATCACCCGCCGCGATGCCCCCGGCAGTGGCCGTGACCTGCTGGAGCCGCTGCCCGCCGCTGAACAACGCAAGGCCCTGCAACTGCTGCTGAGCGATTTCCTGTCAGACCAGGCGGTGGCCCTGCCCCCGGCCTTGCTGCGCCGTCTGGCGCCCGACTACCTCGACCGGGAGAACACCAGCGACACCGATTTCTCGGTGGCCGAGCAGTTGCTGAGCCTGCAGCGCGCCGTACTCAATCACCTGATGGCCGACACGCTGGCCGAACGCCTGCTGGACAACGCCGACAAGGTGAGCGACCGCGAAGCGCGCCCGCTGACCGTGGCCGAACTGCACCAGGGACTGCGCCAAGCTGTGTGGGCACCCACCCATCGCGCCACGAACACCGCAACAGCCTCCTGGCAGCGCAATCTGCAGCGCGAACATGTCAGCCGACTGGCGGCCAGCGTCCTGCGCAGTGGCGGCGGGCGGGCCGATGCCCGCGCCATCGTGCGCCTGGAGGCCGAGTCGCTGCGCCGACAACTGCAGGCCAGCGCCAGCAGCGATCGCACCGAGCAGGCGCATCGGCGTGCCTGCATCGAGATCCTGCAAAGTGCCTTGCAGGCCCAGGTGGTGCGAAGCAGCCCCTAAGGGGGAACGGTCTCACCCCATGGTGTGAGGCCGTCATGCGCGGGCAAGATGGACAATAGCGACTCACCGCGCTGAATGACTCTCATGGACCTGCCCACCCTCTTCTCTGAATCCGGCCCGCTTGCCCGCGCCTTCGACGGCTATTGCGTGCGGACCGAGCAGATCGAGATGTCCCAGGCCATCCAGACGGCCATCCGCGAAGCCAGCACCGTGGTGCTGGAAGCCGGCACCGGCGTGGGCAAGACCGCCGCCTACCTGGTGCCCGCCTTGCTGGAAGGCGGCAAGGTCATCGTCTCCACCGGCACCAAGGCCCTGCAAGACCAGTTGTTCCACCGCGACCTGCCGGCCGTGCGCGATGCCCTGGCCGTGCCCATCAAGGTGGCCCTGCTCAAAGGACGCAGCAACTACCTGTGCTGGTACCACCTGGACCGCACCAACCAGGACGCCACCCTGCTGGGCAGCCGCCAGGAGGTGCGCGACCTGGGCCTGATCAACAGCTTCATCCACCGCAGCCCCACGGGCGACAAGGCCGAGTGCCCCACGGTGCCCGAGCACGCCACCATCTGGGCGCGCGTCACCTCGACCCGCGAGAACTGCCTGGGCAGC
>JAGNPA010000397.1 GCA_017989885.1 Aquabacterium sp. | reverse complement strand
GCTGGCCTGCGGCGCCGACAAGCGCGCCCTGCGCGTGCAGCACGGCACGGGCCACACCTACCTGGTGCACGCCACGCCGGCCAGCCCCGCCACGCCGCTGCGCGTGCTCTCGCACGACGCGGCCACCGACTGGTGCCGCTATGAGCTGGACGGTGTGCAAAAGCGCGTGCGCGCCGTGTGGTGTGGCGACGAGCTGCACCTCGTGGTCGAGGCGGCCACCCACGTGTTCACCGAGGTCTCGGCCTGGCCCAACCAGGGCGTGGGCCAGGACCCCAGCCGTGGCCTGTCTCCAGTGGCCGGCACGGTCGCCCAGGTGCTGGTCAAGGCGGGTGATGCGGTCGTCGAAGGCCAGCCCCTGCTGAGCATCGAGGCCATGAAGATGGAAATGTGGCTGTCTGCGCAAGCCCCGGGCGTGGTCAAGGCGGTGTATGCCGTACCGGGCGAACAGGTGCAGGCCAAGGCCCTGCTGATCGACATCGAACTCACCAAGGATCAATGATGGACAAGGCCATTCTCACCTGCGCGCTCACCGGCGTGCTGACCGACCCCAAGCAACACCCCGTGCCCGTCACGGCCCAGGAAATGGCGGCCGCCGCCCGCGAGGCCTACAACGCCGGCGCGTCCATCATGCACGTGCACCTGCGCCAGCAAACGCCCGGCATGGGCCGCTTCCCGAGCTGGGACCCGGCCGTCGCCGCCGAGATCGACACCGCCATCCGCGAGGCCTGCCCCGACGTCATCATCAACCTGACCACCGGCGTGGTCGGCACCGACATCTCCGGCCCCGTGGCCTGCATCCGTGCCGTGCGCCCCGAGATCGCCGCCTGCAATGCCGGCAGCCTCAATTACCTCAAGATCAAGGACAACGGCGAGTGGGCCTGGCCCCCGATGCTGTTTGACAACCAGGTCGACAAGGTCAAGGCCATGCTCGACGTGATGGCCGAAACCGGCACGCGCGCCGAGTTCGAGTGCTTCGACGTGGGCATCGTGCGCTCGGTGGGCATGTACAAGAAGGCCGGCATGACCGACCACCTGGAGTACAACTTCGTGATGGGCGTGGCCTCGGGCATGCCGGTGGACGCCGACCTGCTCAAGCTGCTGGTCAAGTACCGCGAACCCAACACGATCTGGCAGACCACGCTGATCGGCCGTGACGAAATCTGGCCCGTGCACCAGGCCACCGCCGACCTCGGCGGCATGCTGCGCACCGGTGTGGAAGACACCTTCTACCTGCCGGGCGGCACCCGCACCACGGGCAACGGTCAGCTGATCGAAGCCCTGGCACAGTGCGCGCGCAACGCCGGCCGCGAGGTCGCCAGCCCCGCCGAGGCCCGCGCCCTGTTGGGTCTGAACGCCAGCCATGTGCACGGCGTCACGGCTTCGCCCGCTGCAGCCTGAGGACATACCCCAGAACGGGTACCGGCACCCGCCGCACGTACCAGGAACTGGCATCATCGGTGGGCACAGTCGCACTCGTCCGGTTCATGGTGTCCACCCCTCTTCTGCCCACCTCTCCCCCCAAGACCGCCCCGTCTTGGGCGGGCACGTCGGTGCCCATCTGGCAGGGGACACCCCAGCAGGGGCTCCAGCGGCTGCAGATCACGGTCCTGCCCTACTGCATCGGCATCGCTTCCGCTTATGCCGGGGTCACCGTGCAGGCGGTGCCACTGTGGGCGGCCCATGCCCTGGCGATGTGGTGTGCGTCGGGCCTGCTGTTGTTCTGGGCCTTGCTGCGCAGTGACCTGACCCGCTTCTCGCGCGACCCCGCGCTGATCTTCCCGCAGGTGCTCTTTGGCTGCTGCACCGTGGTGCTGTCCTACACCCTCATCGACGCGGCACGTGGCCTGGCCTTGCTGTGGCTGTGCCTGCTGATGCTGTTCGACATCCACCGGCTCACCACCCGGCAACTGGTGCTCGCCTCCCTGGGTTCCCTGACCCTGATGTTCGTGGCCACCCTCATTCATGACGACCTGCACGACACCAAAATCGACCTGATCTCCGAGTGGATCAGTCTGGGCACGGGCGCCATCGTCATGCCGGTGATGCGCCAGGTCTCCCTCAAGAGCTACCAGATGCGCCACCAGATGCTGACGCAACGCGCCACGCTGGCCCAGACGGTCGCAAACCTGGAACGCGCCTCAGCCCACGACGCCCTGACCGGCCTGTTCAACCGCCACCACATGCAGGCCCTGCTGGACGAAGAGGTCCGCCGCCTGCGCCGCACCGAGCAGGCCTTCTGCCTGGCCATCATCGACCTGGACCACTTCAAGCAGATCAACGACCGCCACGGCCACGCGGTGGGCGATGCCGTGCTCAAAGGCTTCGCCCAGGTGGCCCGAGCCCACCTGCCCGACACGGACCACCTGGCCCGCTGGGGCGGCGAAGAGTTCCTCCTGCTGATGCCCGAGACAGGTCTGCCCACCGCACAGCAGCGCCTGGACGCCCTGCAGCAGCACATCCTCAACCACGACTGGTCGACCCAGGGCGAGGGGCTGTCGGTGAGCTTTTCAGCGGGGCTGTGCGAGCCGGGCGGGCGTGTGCCCCTGCACCGTGATCTGGAGCGGGCCGACCGCGCCCTCTACAAAGCC
>JAGNPA010000396.1 GCA_017989885.1 Aquabacterium sp. | reverse complement strand
CGTTTGGCGGATCTCGCGCAAATTACTCAGCATCGGGATCATGACCTTGACCGGGCCGTGCACGGCGGCACGCAAGAGCGCACGCAGTTGCCGACGGAACATGCTGGGCTCGGACAGGCTCCAGCGGATGGCGCGCAGGCCCAAGGCCGGATTGAGCACCGACTCCTGGCGCAGCTCGGAGGGGGTCATGCCCTCCAGCGGCTTGTCGGCGCCGATGTCGATCGTGCGGATCGTGACGGGCAGGCCTTTCATCGCCTCGACGGCGCGGCGGTAGGCGTCGTACTGCTCTTCTTCATCGGGCAGATGACCGCCGCGGTTCATGAACAGGAACTCGCTGCGGAACAAGCCCACGCCCACGGCACCCGCCTCCAGGGCCACGGGGGCGTCTTCGGGCATCTCGATGTTGGCGACCAGTTCGACGCGTTCGCCGTCGAGGGTGACCGCCGGCGTGTGACGCAGGCGAGCCAGACGGCTGCGCTCCAGCTCGCTCTGGCGCTGACGGAAACGGTACTCCTCCAGCACGATGGGCGAGGGATCGACGATCACCAGGCCGGCATCGCCGTCGATGATGATGCAGTCGTCCTGACGGATCAGGTTGCTGGCCTGACGCGCACCCACCACGGCGGGAATGTCCATGCTGCGCGCCACGATGGCCGTGTGCGAGGTCTTGCCACCCACGTCGGTGACAAAGCCCTTGAACACGCTGCGCTTGAAGCTGAGCATGTCGGCCGGCGCGATGTCGCTGGCCACCAGCACCAGGGGCTCGTCGCCCCCGAAATCGTGCACGCCTTCACCGGGCGCCGGCACCGCCGAGGGCACGCCACGGCTGAGGCTGCGCAGCAGGCGCTCGACCACCTGTTCCAGGTCGGCCTTGCGCTCGCGCAGGTAGGCGTCTTCCATCTCGTCAAAGTGCCGCGCCAGCACTTCCAGCTGGGCTGACAGCGCCCATTCGGCGTTGTAGTGGCGCTGGCGAATCCAGTCGGCCGAGGCGCCCATCAGGGCCTCGTCCTGCAGCAGCATGTGGTGCACGTCGAGCAAGGCGGCCAATTCGGCCGGGGCGTCGGCCGGCAGATCACGTTTGAGCGCATCGAACTCGGCGGCCACCACATCACGTGCGGCAAAGAGGCGCGCCACTTCGCCATCGATCAGGGTGGGATCGATGAAGACGTGGGGCACGTCAATGCGGCTGGAGGCCACCAGCACCGCGCGACCAATGGCCACACCACGCGAGACCGGCAAGCCAAAGATCTGGATGCTCATACCGACCATCGTATCAGCCGCCATCACGTCTGGCGGTCGGGATTTCTCATAGGGCGGAGGTCGCCAGCGTCACGGGCTTGTCATCCAACGTTCACCGCACCGTCATCGGAGGGGGCAAGACTGTCCCCTCATGTCCACACAGACCTGACGATTGGAGAGACGATGCGTGACCTCCCCCTGCCGACCCTGCCGATGGCAGACCTGTCCTCCCACTTGTCGGCCGAATCCCGTGCCGCGCGGAGGTCACTTCACCCGAGGTCGGCGCCCGAGGCCAGCACGCGGCCAGGCATTGAAGTCGTTTGGGCTCGCACTGCGCAAGATGTTCTCGCCGCGCAACGCCTGAGGTACGAAGTCTTCGCCGTCGAGATGGGCGCACGCCTGAGCGTGCCGGTGGGCAGCCCCGCCGGCCATGACATCGACCTGTTCGACCCCTACTGCGAGCACCTGCTGGTGCGCCTGGACACCGGCACGAACGAGCCCGGCCAGGTGATCGGCACCTACCGCGTGCTGACCCCCGAGTCGGCCAAGCGCATTGGGGGCCTGTACAGCGAAACCGAGTTCGACCTGACCCGCCTGCGCCCGCTGCGCGGCAAGATGGTGGAGCTGGGCCGCTCGTGCGTGCACCCGGACCACCGCCACGGTGGCGCCATCATGGCCCTGTGGGGCGCCCTGGCCGAGTTCATGGTGCGCAACGACCTGGACACCATGATCGGCTGCGCCAGCATCAGCATGCGCGACGGGGGCCACGTGGCCGCCAGCCTGTGGGAGCAGCTGCGCCAGACCCACCTCGCCCCGATCGACCTGCAGGTGCGCCCGCGCCTGCCGCTGCCAGTCGAAGAGCTGGATCGCCACCTGAACGTGGAGCCGCCTGCGCTGATCAAGGGCTATCTGCGCGTGGGCGCCAAGGTCCTGGGCGCGCCCGCCTGGGACCCGGATTTCAACACCGCCGACCTGCCGATGTTGATGCGCATTGCCGACTTGCCCGCACGGTATCGCAAGCACTTCCTGGGGGCCTGAGCCGGCCAGCGCATAGACTGCGCGGCATGAGCAAAACGGTTTCGACCTCTTCCACCCCTTCCCTGCCGCTGTGGCAGCTGCTGAGCGGCTGCGCCGATGTGGTGGCCGCCGTCCGTCAGGGTCAGTCCATGACCGACGCCTTGGCCGACCGCAAGGCGACCGAGCGCCCCGGTGTGCAGGCGCTGTCCTTCGCGGTGATGCGCCGCCTGGGCACCGCCCAGGCCTTGCGCACCCGCCTCGTCCCCAAAGCGCCCCAGCCCTGGGTTGATGCCTTGCTGCTGTCGGCCCTGTCTCTGGCTTGCGGCACCGAGTACAAC
>JAGNPA010000395.1 GCA_017989885.1 Aquabacterium sp. | reverse complement strand
ATGTCTTCATTGGGGAAGACGCGCCACAGGCGGCCGGCCTTGCCCACGGGCTCGGCGGTGTTGACCTGCACGCCCACGATGTCCTTGGTCAGGGTCAGGTAGTTCAGGCCGTCTCCGTTGTGGATGCCGCCGGCTTCGCGCACGGCCTCGTCGTCAATGGCCACGTCAAACCACTTGTCGCCCACCTTGGCAATTTCGCCCACGGGCAAGCCCAGGTACTTGGGGCTTTCGAACGCACCGATGTCTTCCTTGCGGCCCTTGACGAAGTAGTCGGTGCTGCCGCGGTTGAAGTTGCGCTCGGGGTCGGGCTGGAAGAAGAAGGTGTTCTCGCCCGACGAGGCGCGAGACAGCTCGGGGCGTGCCTCCAGGATCTCGTCGAGCAGCATGCGGTAGTGGGCGGTGAGGTTCTTCACATAACCCATGTCCTTGTAGCGGCCTTCGATCTTGAAGGAGCTCACGCCCGCATCGATCAGCGCTTCCAGGTTGGCGCTCTGGTCGTTGTCCTTCATGGACAGCACGTGCTGCTCGAACGCGACCATCTGGCCGCTGCTGTCGGTCACGTTGTACGGCAGGCGGCAGGCTTGCGAGCAGTCGCCGCGGTTGGCGCTGCGGCCGGTGTGGGCATGGCTGATGAAGCACTGGCCGCTGTAGGCCACGCACAGCGCGCCGTGGATGAAAAACTCGATGGCGCAGTGGGTGTTGACCGCGATGGTGCGGATCTGCTTGAGGTCCAGCTCGCGGGCCAGCACGATCTGGCTGAAGCCCACGTCTTGCAGGAACTTGGCTTTCTCGACCGTGCGGATGTCCGTCTGGGTGGAGGCGTGCAACTGGATCGGGGGCAGGTCCAGCTCCAGCAGGCCCATGTCCTGCACGATCAGCGCGTCCACCCCGGCGTCGTACAGCTCCCAGATCTGCTTGCGGGCGCCTTCCAGCTCGTCGTCGCGCAGGATGGTGTTGAGCGTGGCGAACACCTTGGCGTGGTAGCGGTGGGCGTGTTGTGTCAGGCGGGCGATGTCCTGCACCGAATTGCTGGCGTTGGCGCGTGCCCCGAACGACGGCCCACCGATGTAGATGGCATCGGCACCGTGGTTGATGGCCTCGATGCCGATGTCGGCGGTCTTGGCGGGTGCGAGCAATTCAAGGGGGTGGCGGGCGGCGAGGAGCATGGGTGACGCGATCCAAAGAGCAAACCGCCGATACTATCGCCATGCGCGCGCGAAAAGCTCATATCCCCTCATCAACACCCCCTCACTGTCGGGATTCCGGCGCACCTTCTGCCCCTGTGGCAGGCCGTTTCGACCGGCTGGACGCCTTGCGCGGTTTTGCCCTGGTGTGGATGGCGGTGTTTCACTTCTGCTTTGACCTCAGCACCTACCGCCTGCTGGATGCCAATTTCTACCAGGACGCGCTGTGGACCACCCAGCGCACGCTGATCCTGTCGCTGTTTTTGCTGTGCGCCGGGGCCGGGCAGGCAGTGGCCACGTCGCAGGGGCAAAGCTGGGCGCGCTTTGGACGGCGCTGGGCCCAGGTGCTGGGCTGTGCGCTGCTGGTCAGCCTGGGCAGTTGGTTCATGTTCCCGCGCAGCTACATCTCGTTTGGCGTGCTGCACGGCATGGCCGTGATGCTGATCGTGGCCCGCGTGAGCGCACCCCTGCGCGGCTGGCTGTGGCCCCTGGGCTTGCTGGCGGTGTACCTGCCGCAGTTCATCCAGCACCCGTTTTTCGACACTCGCCTGACCAACTGGGTGGGCCTGGTCACCCACAAACCCATCACCGAAGACTATGTGCCGGTGCTGCCCTGGTTGGGCGTGATGTGGTGGGGCATGGCCGCCACCCAGTGGATCTTGTCACGCCGACCGGGGTGGATGGCGTCGCCGGTGGTGGCTTCGGGCGACAATATCGGCTTCGCGAACTGGTGGCTGCGCATCAGGCAGGGATTGAGCCTGCTGGGCCGCTGGAGCCTGACTTTTTACATGGTGCACCAACCGGTGCTGATCGGTGGCCTGCTGGCGTGGATGACGCTGACGGGCCGGCCTTGACCCACGAAACTCCCATGACCCAAGACGAACTGAAAACCCTGGTGGGCCGCGCGGCCCTGGATTACGTGAAGCCCGGCAGCATCGTGGGCGTGGGCACGGGCTCGACCGTTGACAAGTTCATCGACGCGCTGGGCGAGGCGCTGAAAGCCGACCCCCAGCGTGTGGCCGGTGCCGTGTCCAGCTCGGTGCGCAGCACGCAGCGCCTGGAAGCGCTGGGCATCCAGGTCCTGCCAGCCGAATCCGTGACCTCGCTGGGCGTCTACATCGACGGTGCCGACGAGATCGACCACGCCGGCCACATGATCAAGGGCGGCGGCGCCGCCTTGACACGTGAAAAGATCGTGGCCGACCTGGCCGAGCAGTTTGTCTGCATCGCCGACGAGTCCAAACTGGTCGATGCCCTGGGCAAGTTCCCGCTGCCCGTCGAGGTGATTCCGATGGCCGCCGCGCAGGTGATCCGTGTGTTTGCCAAACTGGGCGGCACCGGCAAGGTCCGTGAAGGCGTGACCACCGACAACGGCAACCTCATCGTCGACGTGACCGGACTGCAGATCACCGCC
>JAGNPA010000394.1 GCA_017989885.1 Aquabacterium sp. | reverse complement strand
TTGGCCTGCTGATGTCCACCTTCACGGGCAGCCAGATCGCCGCCATCTTCGGCACCGCGCTGGCCACCATGCTGCCGGCCATCCAGTTCTCCGGCCTGATCAACCCCGTCTCCTCCCTCGAAGGCATAGGCGCCCTGATGGGCCAGATCTACCCCACCGGCCCCTTCCTCACCATCAGCCGCGGCACCTACTCCAAGGCTCTGGGCCTGACGGACCTGTGGACCTACTTCATCCCACTGCTCGTCATCATCCCGGTGCTGACCCTGGCCAGCGTGCTCCTTTTGAAGAAGCAGGACACATGAACAACCTGCTCACCTCCCTCGGCCACATCTGGCAACTCGGTGTCAAGGAACTGCGCAGCCTGTGGCGCGACCGTCTGCTGCTGCTCTTCGTCATCTGGGCTTTCTCGGGCGCGCTCTACACCGCCGCCAAAGCCGCGCCTGACCGCCTGCACCGTGCCGCCATCGCCGTGGTCGACGAAGACCAGTCCCCGCTGTCACAGCGCATCGTCACCGCCTTCTACCCGCCCACCTTCATGAAGCCCACGGCCATCGGGCTGCAGGACATGGACGCGGGCATGGACGCCGGCCGCTTCACCTTCGTGATGGACATCCCACCCGATTTCCAGAGCGATGTGCTGGCGGGCAAACAGCCCAGCATCCAGCTCAATGTGGACGCCACCCAGATGAGCCAGGCCTTCCTGGGCGCAGGCTACATCCAGAGCATCGCCCTGGGCGAGGTGGCCGAGTTTCTGGCCGGTGATCGCATCGTCAGCACCCCGGTCGTGGACCTGGCCATGCGCAACCGCTTCAACCCCGGCCTGGACAACACCTGGTTCATGGGCGTGATGGAGCTGATCAACAACGTGACCATGCTCTCCATCGTGCTGACCGGCGCCGCCCTGATCCGCGAACGCGAACACGGCACCATCGAGCACCTGCTGGTGCTGCCGCTCAAACCATCTGAAATCATGCTCGCCAAGGTCTGGGCCATGGGGGCCGTGGTGCTGCTGGCCACCGCACTGGCGCTGCAGTTCGTGCTGCGCGACGGCCTGGGCATGCCTGTCAGTGGCTCCATCGGCCTGTTCCTGACCGGCTGCGCCCTGCACCTGTTTGCCACCACCTCGATGGGCATCTACCTGGGCACGGTGGCGCGCTCCATGCCGCAATTGGGCCTGCTGATGATTTTGGTGCTGCTGCCGCTGCAGATCCTGTCTGGCGGCATGACCCCGACTGAGAGCATGCCCGACCTGGTCCGCTACCTCATGATGGGCGCACCCACCACCCACTTTGTCAGCTTTGCCCAGGCCATCCTCTACCGAGGGGCCGACCTGAGCATCGTGTGGCCACAGTTTGCTGCCATCGGTCTGATCGGGGCCACCTTCTTCGTGGCCGCCCTCAGGCGCTTTCGCAGCACCGTCAGCAGCATGCAGAACTGAGCTGTGCTCAGCGCTGGGTGCCGACCCGCGGGGCACGCATCACACGTGTCTTGCCACCGGTGGTCACCAGGATCACGGCATCACCGGGGTTGAAGGTTTCATTGCCCGTGGCCTGCACGATCGCGCGGCGCTCGCCGGTCGACAACTGCAGCAAGATCTCCACCGCACTTTCGCGGGTGCCAAAGCGCTCCACGGCATTGCCCACCACGGCGCCCACGACGGCCCCGGCCACACCGGCCATGGCCGAGCCACGTGAATTGCTGGTGGAGCCCGCACCGGCAATGCCACCGATCACGGCACCGCTGCCGCCGCCGATGCCACTCTGGCTGCCTTCAACCACCACCGGGCGCACGTTGAGCACCACGCCATCGGCCACCTGGGACAGACGCTGCGCGTCACCGGGTTTGATCACATCCGGGCTGGTGGTCGAACACGCGGCCAACACACACAGCGACACCACCGACACGGCCTTGACGGCCACCGACATCATTTGCTTCATGAGAACACCTCGACTCGCAGAAAAGGGCCAGCAGCATCCTGCGACGCTGCGCCATGACACCACTGTAGCCGAGTCGGACGGGACGAGAGCCCCCGCCCCTCACTCGTCCATGCCCAATTCCTGGATCTTGCGGGTGATGGTGTTGCGCCCGATGCCGAGCTTTTGAGCCGCCTCGATGCGGCGCCCCCGCGTCAACTCCAGCGCCGAGTGGATCAGGCAGGCCTCGAACTGCCGGGTCAGCACGTCCCAGACGTCCGGCTGGCCCACCTCCAGGCGCTGACGCGCGTCACGCTCCAGATCGCGCAACCACGCCGGCGTGGCCGACACGCCCAGCACCTCGGTCAGCGAAGCCGGCGCCGCGGCGTCGTGCGCCCCCTGAAACGCCCCGTTGGCACCGCTCACACCGGCATCACCCAGCACACCGGCAGACCCCGACAAGGCTTCGCCCAGCGACACGGGTGCCACGCCAGCCACCGTGTTCGACACAGCCGATGACATGCCATTCAAGGGCGCCAGAGGCGCCAGCGCATCGGCAGCGCCGTCCAGCAACTCGGGCGACAAGTCCTTGCTCTCGATCACCTGCGCAGGCGCCATCACCGTCAGCCAGTGGCACACGTTCTCCAGTTGGCGCACGTTGCCCGGGAAGTCGAACGCAGCCAAG
>JAGNPA010000393.1 GCA_017989885.1 Aquabacterium sp. | reverse complement strand
GGGTGCCACCATGCGTGCCTGTCGAATGGCACGGATGGAAGAGGCTGAGAAGTCGACCGGGACCAGCACGGTCTTGTAAGCCTGGTGAGGCGCCTGCTTCACCACCAGCAAGGGACGCGTGGTGTTGCTGAGCATGCGCTCGGCTGTGGAGCCCAGCAGCATGTGCCGCAACAGGCTTTCGCCGCGGGCGCCACACACCAGCAGACCCGTGGCCAGTTCATCGGCGATGCTGCGAATTTCGGTGATCAGAGAGCCCACCACCAGTCGATCATCGACATTGACACCGTAGCGCGCGTGCAGGGCATTGGCCTCGGTTTGCAGACGTTCGCGGGCGGTGGCCAGCACTTTTTGCTCGACCGACTCGTGGCTGCTGGTGAGCATTTGACGCAAACGCTGCAAGGGGGCCAGATTGGCCACGTGCAGCAGACACAAGGCCGCGCCGTGTTGCTGGCTGATCTGCGCTGCGCGCTCGGCCGCATGGCGGGCAGGGGTGGAGAGGTCGGTGGCGGCGAGGATGCTGTGGATCTTGCTCATGCTTCAGTGTAGCGGCGAGGTGGTGAAGAAACCCTGACGTCGTGTGAGCCATTATGATGAGTTTGGACAAATGTACAAACGAGGTCGAGACGAGATGGCAGAGCGTTCCAGGACATCAAGCCCCCCCTCAGCGTTGCAGGTGAATTGGCACACGATGACGCAGGCCGAGGTGGAGCAGGCCTTGTCGACACGGGCCCAGGGCCTGAGTCCCGCCGAGGCTGCGCAGCGCCTGACGCAGTACGGCCCCAACCGCCTGGCGGTGGCGAAGAAGCGTTCGGCCTGGATGCGGCTGCTGATGCAGTTTCATAACATCTTGCTGTACGTGATGATGGGCTCGGCCGTCATCACCGCCTTCCTGGGCCATTGGGTCGACACGGGGGTCCTGCTGGCCGCCGTCGTCATCAACGCCGTCATTGGCTTCATCCAGGAAGGCAAAGCGGAGTCGGCGCTGGACGCGATCCGGGGAATGCTGTCGCCCCATGCGATGGTGCTGCGTGAGGGCCGGCCTCAGGAGATCGACGCGGCGAACCTGGTGCCGGGCGATGTCGTGCAACTGGTCTCGGGCGACCGCGTGCCGGCCGATCTGCGCCTCATCCAGGTGAGGGAGTTGCGGGTCGAGGAGGCGGCACTGACGGGCGAGTCCTTGCCGGTGGAGAAGAACACCGAGGCGGTGGCTGCCGATGCGCCGCTGGGAGATCGCCATGGCATGGCCTATTCAGGCACCGTGGTGGTGTACGGGCAGGCCACGGGCGTGGTGGTGGAAACCGCCTCCCGCACCGAGTTGGGCAAGATCAACCAGATGCTCTCGGGCATCGAGCACATGCAGACGCCCTTGCTGCGTCAGGTGGACAAATTTGGCCGCATCCTGGCCTTGGTGATCCTGGTGCTGTCGGCGGCCACCTTTGTGCTGGGCGTGTGGCTGCGCGGGCATGCGCCGTCCGAGATGTTCATGATGGTGGTGGCCCTGGCCGCGTCGGCCATCCCGGAAGGGCTGCCGGCCATCATGACCGTGACGCTGGCCCTGGGTGTGCAGCGCATGGCGCGTCGCCATGCCATCGTGCGGCGTTTGCCTGCGGTGGAAACGCTGGGCTCGGTGACGGTGGTGTGCTCCGACAAGACCGGCACCTTGACGCGCAACGAGATGACGGTGCAGCGTGTGGTGTGCGCCGGCCACGCCTTCAATGTGGGCGGGGTGGGTTATGCCCCGGTGGGCGATGTAAGCATCGACGGGCGGATCATCGATGTGGCGCATTACCCGGCGCTGGCCCTGGCGGTTCGCACGGGCGTGCTGTGCAACGACGCGCGCATGCGGGTGGACGATGACCTGTGGCGGGTGGAAGGCGACCCCACCGAGGGCGCACTGCTGGTGCTGGGCGGCAAGGCTGGCTTCACGCAGGAGTCGGGCGAGCTGGCCTGGCCCCGCATCGACTCGATCCCGTTCGAGTCGGAACACCGTTTCATGGCCACCTACCACCGCGATGCCGATGGCGCGCCGTGGATTTTCGTGAAGGGCGCGCCCGAGGTCATTCTGGGTATGTGCGCACGGCAACTGAACCACGATGGCGAGCACCCGCTGGATGTGGACTACTGGCGCCGCATGGCCACCGACACGGCCGCCCAAGGCTTGCGTCTGCTGGCCCTGGCCTGCAAACGCGAGGCGCCGGTCGATGAACGCCTGCGTTTCAGCGACGTGGCCGAGGGCTACACCTTGCTGGCCCTGGTCGGCATCATCGACCCGCCACGCGAAGAAGCCATTGCGGCGGTGGGGGAGTGCCACCACGCCGGCATCCGCGTGAAGATGATCACCGGGGACCATGTGGAAACCGCACGTGCCATCGGGGCGCAGCTGGCCATCGGGGTGGGCAAGCCGGCCATGACGGGCGCCGAGGTGTCGCTGATCAGCGATGCTGATTTGCGCCGCGTGGTGATGGAGGTGGACGTGTTCGCCCGGGCCAGTCCCGAGCACAAGCTGCGTCTGGTCCAGGCCCTGCAGGACGATGGGCAGGTGGTGGCCATGACCGGGGACGGGGTGAACGATGCGCCGGCGCTCAAACGCGCGGATGTGG
>JAGNPA010000392.1 GCA_017989885.1 Aquabacterium sp. | reverse complement strand
CACCAGTTCGGTGGTGGTGGCCACGGACTCGGTGGCGATCATGCCGGCGTGAGCCGCTTGCAAACCCGCGGTGTGGCACAGGGCTGCGGCGACGATCCAGGAAATCAGTTTGCGGTTGGCGGTCATGAAAATCCTCGGTGATGACTGACAGAGAGCTTTGATCCTAAGGCAGGTCGGGCCTCCTGTCTGCAAGGGTCTGTGACTGAATTTCACGGGCGGTGGCTTCGCGCGCGAGCAAGGCTTGCTTGCGCGGCAGCCCCCAGCGATAGCCTGAAAGGCTGCCATCCCGGCGCACCACGCGATGACAGGGGATGGCCACGGCCAGCGCATTGGCCGCACAGGCCCCGGCCACAGCCCTGACCGCACGCGGCTGACCAATCTGCTGCGCCAGCTCGCTGTAGCTCAGCGTTTGCCCCGGCGGAATCTGCCGCAGGGCTGCCCACACCGATTGCTGAAAAGGCGTACCACCCACGTCCAAGGGGAAGCTCACGTCATGAGCCTGAGGCTGCATCGGTGGGTCGATCAGTTCCAGCACGGCCCTAACCCAGGGATGGGGCCCCGTCTGTGGCGTCAACCGCTGTGCACCAGGAAAACGGGCCTGCAATTCGGCCAACGCGGCCCCATCGTCGTCCGCCATCAAGATGGCGCACACCCCTTGGGTCGACCAGGCCACCAGCACCTGGCCCAGCCAGCTCGGTTGGACCTGCCAACGAATGCGTTGGTCTGCAGAAGCGGTATCGACCATGATCATGCTCCCCAGGTCCACGTTGACAAACCCGACACGGCAGCGCACGGCCACCCGCGTCCTCGCACCTCACCTACCTCACGCACCTCAGTAGTGTGGCGGCAACTCGTCGCGCAAACTGCGGAACCCCGGACTGCCCCCACCATCGTCTTGCTGCATCCGCAAGGCACTCACCTCGCGCAACAGCAGTTCGATGTGCTGCTGCTGGCGGGCGACCACCTCGTTGAGGCTGTCGACCAGATCTTCCATGAAACCGACCTTGATTTCCAGGTCGGTGAGGCGCTGTTCGGTGTCGGCGGCGTGGGACATGGCCGCTCAGTCGATTGTCAGCTCGGGCGCCTGCGCCAGCAAGCTTTGCATGAAGCCCTCGGGACGCGGCACCACTTTCTTGTGCACCTTGTCGACGAAGACGATGCCGCTCTTGCCACGCGCCACTTCGCGCCCGGACGACACCTCGGTCAGGCGGAAGACCAGGTCGAAGCCGTACTTGTTGAAGTCGGCGGGCACCATCTCGACCCGAATGACCTCGCCGTAGAAGCCTTCGGACTTGTACTGGGCCAGCATGTCGCCCACCACGATGGCCACGCCCTCCACGTCGAACTCGGTGTAACCCAGCCAGCGGAAGAAGCGCGCCCGGCCTTCGGAGACCAGGGTCAGCAACTGGGCGTTGTCGAGGTGACCGGCCTGGTTGACGTGGCTGACGTAGATCTGCACCTCGGTGGTGAAGATGAAGTGATCCGGCAGTTCAAATTGGACACGGGCCATGGCAGTACGAGGTCAGGAAAGGAAAAGGGGGATCAGACGCCGAGCGCATCGCCGATGCCAAACAGCACCAGCAAACCCAGCACGGCAAAGATGGCGGCGGCAATGGTGTGCACCAGCTTCATGGGGATGCGGGCGGCGAACTTGTCGCCCACGAACACGGCGGGCACGTCAGCGATCAGCATGCCCAGCGTGGTGCCGATGACCACCAGCAGCGGCTGCGCGTAGTGCGCGGCCAGGGCCACGGTGGCGATCTGGGTCTTGTCGCCCATCTCGGCCAGGAAAAACGTGATCAGGGTAGCGCCAAACACGCCCAGGCGGGTGGCAATGTGGGTTTCTTCTTCCTCGATCTTGTCGGGAATCATGGTCCAGATGGCCATGCCCAGGAAGGACAAGCCCAGCACCCAGCGCAGCACGTCCGGGCTCAGGATGGCGGTGATCCAGGTGCCCAGGGCGCCGGCCAGGCCGTGGTTGAGCACCGTGGCCACCAGGATGCCCAGGATGATGGGCACCGGCTTTTTGAAGCGCGCGGCCAGGATGAAGGCCAGCAATTGGGTCTTGTCACCCATTTCAGCCAGGGCGACCACGCCCGTCGAGAACAGGAGGGATTCCATACAGATGGTGTCAAAGAGACAGCCCGACATCGTAGCAGGCAGGTGGTCAGCAGTTGCGTCAGCGGGTGCGGCCGGACAGCTCGGCATCGGCCGGGTACAGGCGCCAGCCGCCCTCGCCCGTCAGCTCCAGCACCTGCCGGTGGAAGGCGCCCACGGCTTCGTGGTGGCTGACGCTGATCGGGGTGATCGACAGGCCTTCCAGCTGCCCGTACAGCAGGGCCTCATTGGCCCCGTCCAGCGCGCTGGTGGCCTCGTCCAGCAAGAGGTAGCGCGGCTTGGCCAGCAAGGCGCGGGCAAAAGCCAGGCGCTGTTGCTCGCCGGCCGAGAGCACCTTGCCCCAGTCCAGCTCGGCCTGCAGCCCGCCGAAGCGCCGCGCCAGATCGGGCAGGTTCACGGCGCGCAGCCACTCGTGCAACTCTGCATCGGAGATGTCGCGCTCGGTGTGGGGGTAGAGCAGCTGGGTGCGCAGGTCTCCCAGGGGCAGATAAGGGT
>JAGNPA010000391.1 GCA_017989885.1 Aquabacterium sp. | reverse complement strand
CGCTAACGCTGATCGTGCTCGTCAGCCTGCCGCTGTACTTTGGCCTGAGCCTGGCCATCGTTCCCATCCTGCGCAAGCGGCTGGACGTCAAGTTTGCGCGAGGCGCAGAGAACCAGTCCATGCTGGTCGAGACCGTCACCGGCATTCAGACCGTCAAGGCCAGCGCGCTGGAGCCATCCTTCGCCCGCCGCTGGGACAACCAACTCGCCGCCTACGTCAGCGCCAGCTTCAAGACCCAGAACCTCGCCAGCTGGGCGCACGAAGGCGTCAACCTCATCGGAAAGCTGGTCAACGCCGCCACGCTGTGGTACGGCGCCCACCTGGTCATGGGCAATGAACTCACCGTGGGCCAGTTTGTGGCCTTCAACATGTTCGCCCAGCGCGTGGCCCAGCCCATCATGCGCATGGCCCAGCTGTGGACCGACTTCCAGCAAACCGGCATTTCCATGGCCCGCCTGGGCGACATCCTGAACACCCGCACAGAAGTGCCCCCCAGCAGCGCCGCCCAGCTGCCCCCGATCAAGGGCCGCATTACCCTGGACGGCATCCACTTTAGATACCGCCCCGAGGCCGCACCGGTACTGAGTGGCATCAGCCTGGACGTGCGCCCCGGCGAAGTGATCGGTATCGTGGGCCGCTCGGGCTCCGGCAAAAGCACCCTCACCAAGCTGGTGCAGCGCCTGTACACCCCCGAGCAAGGCCGCATCCTGGTGGACGGCATCGACATCAGCCTCATCGACGCCGCTCAACTGCGCCGCCAAGTGGGGGTGGTGCTGCAAGAGAACCTGCTCTTTAACCGCAGCGTGCGCGAGAACATCGCCATTGCCGACCCCGCGGCCCCCATCGAGACGGTAGTACACGCCGCCCACCTGGCCGGCGCGCACGACTTCATCAGCGAACTGCCCGAAGGCTACGACACCGTGGTGGGCGAACAAGGCAGCAGCCTCTCGGGTGGCCAGCGCCAGCGCATTGCCATTGCGCGCGCCCTGTTCACCAACCCCCGCATCCTCATCCTGGACGAAGCCACCAGCGCGCTCGACTACGAATCTGAGGCCATCGTGCAACGCAACATGGCGCACATCTGCCAGGGCCGCAGCGTGCTCATCATTGCCCACCGCCTCTCTGCCGTGCGCCATGCCCACCGCATCATCGTGATGGACAAAGGCCGCATCGTCGAAGCCGGCCCGCACGACGCCTTGATCCAGAAACAGCAAGGCCTGTATGCCCACCTGTGGCGCATGCAGGATGGAAGCCGGGCAGGGCCGCCAACCGGCAGCACCACACCAGTCCCGGAGGCAGCGGCATGAACAGCGCAGCGCCAACCACCGACACCGACACCACCCCGCGCCACCCCGCCATTGAACTCCTGGCCCGCTACCGCGCCATCTTCAAAGCCGCCTGGCAGCACCGCACCGAACTGGCAGGCCCGGCACGGCTGGCCGACGAGCAAGCCTTTTTACCTGCAGCCCTGAGCCTGCAAGAGACCCCCGTGCACCCGGCCCCCCGGCGCATCGCCTTCGCGCTCATGGCGCTGTTTGTGATCGCACTGGTCTGGGCCATCTTCGGCAAGATCGACATCGTTGCCGTGGCGCCGGGCCGCATCATCGTGAGCGACCGCACCAAGCTCATCCAGCCCCTGGAGCGCAGCGTGGTGCAGCGCATCCTCGTCAAAGACGGCGACCACGTAGCAGCAGGCCAGCCCCTGGTGGAGCTGGACCCCACCATCGCCCAGGCAGACATTGCCAGCCTGATGGAGACCCGCAAGGCCGCCCAGTCTGAATGGCTGCGCACCTGGGTCTTGCAACAAATGCTATTAAAACAAGAGCTGTCAGCGCACGCCCATAAAGCGCTAGCGGCCAAAAATACTATAAATCAGGAGCTTCACCAGGCATCCCCCGCCGACTGGACCCCTGCCGACAAGGCCGACGCCCAGGCCCAACTGGCCACCGAATGGAGCGACATCACCGCCCGCCTGGCCAAGCTGTCGGCCGAACACCAGCGCCGCCAGGCCGAGATGGCCACCGTGCGCGCCATGATCGGCAAGCTCCAGGCCACCGTGCCCATCGCCCGCCAGCGCGAGCAAGACTTTGCGGCCCTCACCGCCCAAGGCTTTATGTCCGGCCACGCCAACCAGGACCGTACCCGCGAACGCATTGAGTTAGAGCGCGACCTGGCCACCCAGCAGGCCCGCTACCAGGAAGCCCAGGCCGCCCTGACGGAAGCCGAACAAACCCGCGCCGCCTACCTGGCAGAAACCCGGCGCACCCTGAGCGAACGCCAGGCCCAGGCGGACCTCAAGCGCCACCAGACCGGGCAAGAACTCACCAAGGCCACCCAGCGCGAACACCTCGCCACCCTCACCGCCCCGGTGGCGGGCACCGTGCAGCAGCTCGCCCTGCACACCGAAGGCGGTGTGGTCACCGAAGCCCAGGCCCTGATGGTGATCGTGCCCGACAACGCCCAGGTCAGCGCCGAGGTGACGCTAGAGAACAAAGACATCGGGTTTGTGGCGCCGGGGCAGGACGTGGCCATCAAGCTGGAGACCTTCCCGTTCACAAGGTACGGCACCGTCAAGGCAACGGTGGACAAGGTGACGCAGGACGCGGTGAATGACGAGAAACGCGGGGC
>JAGNPA010000069.1 GCA_017989885.1 Aquabacterium sp. | reverse complement strand
CGGATCGAAGGATTCATCGACCAGCGTCAGCGACACCTCGTAGCCCGGACTGTGCAAGGCCACATCCTCGTCACGCTGCAACTGCCAGTACGCCAGACAGCGCGCGCCGCCGCGACGCTGCCGAGTGCGCGCCGCGCTCACCGTGGCCGGCAGATCGTCATCGCCCTGGTCCTCCTCGGACCACAGCTCATCGTGCTGTAAGGAGAAGAACGGGCGCACCTCGTCCACCGCTTCACCGGCCGTGGTCTGACGCACGCGGTACACCCGGTCCAGCGCGTACAGCTCATAGCCATAGGCCTTGCGGGCGTCCACCACCACCGGGTAATCGGCCGCCTTGTGGGTGATGCGAATCGGGTCGGCCGGTTGCTTGAACAGGTTCACCACCGGGGTCGCCCCCAGCACCACGTTGTGCGCCGCCACCGTCTCCAGCAGCCGCGACTCGTCCGAGTCGGCACGCACCTCACGCAAGGGAATGTGGAGCACCACACTGCGCTGCCCACCCTCCTCGTCGCCACCAGCCGGCGTCGCACCCGCGACCGCCAGCGCCGGCAGCTCCACAAAATTGAACTTCTCAGGGAACGCAAAGTACTCGGTCAACAGCCGGTACGCCGGATTGGCCCGCTCATCCCAGTCGATCAGTGCCTCGTCGTCGACAAAACCGCGCAAGGTGGGCAAACGCACCCGGCCATCGACGGTGGCGGGCGGCATCTGCCAGGGATGATGCGGCTGCCACTGCACCATCACGGCCAGCGCCTTGTTGCACAGCACCTCACGCAGCGCACTGATCTGCGAGGCCTCGCCATCGAGGTACACGCTCAAGGGCTCGCTCAAAATCGCCTGCCACGACATCTGCGGCGACAGCTTGTCGAGCGTGATCGACAACACCGAACTGGCCCCAGCCGGCACCCGGCTGCCCGGTGGCGCGCCCACGGCATTGCGGAACGACACCTCACTCACCCGCACAGGTACCAGACGCACATCCTGCGTCGTGCGGAAACGGCAGGTCACCCCTTTGACCGCTCGGCTCGTCATGGCCGTGCCACGCGGCAACACCACGCTCTTGCTCATCTGACCGGCAGCAGCGCCCAGGTCCAGACAGGCAATCGAACAAGAAGGAAACGGGCGCAGGTAGTGCGGATACAGCACCTCCAGCAGCGACTCGGTGAACAGCGGAAAGTCATCGTCCAGCCGCTTGTGGATGCGCGAACTGAGGAAGGCAAACGACTCCATCAGCCGTTCCACATGGGGGTCGTCCCCCACGTCCCCCGTCAGCTGCAAACGCCCGGCGATCTTGGGATAGCGACGCGCGAAATCGGCCGAGCGCGTGCGCAGGAACGCCAGCTCTCTCTCGTAATGGGGCAACAACTCATCCATGACTGGCGCCTGGCGAAAACAACAACATCAAAGGTCAAGCCGACGCAAAACGCGCCTGCATGACCCGGTAACTCGACAAGGACGGCTGCAAAACCGCATCGAAGCTCACGGTCTCGCGCGTGGGCCGCACCACCAGCATCGCCCGAATCGTGAAGGCCAGCGAACTTTGCGAGGTCTGCTCGTCGTGGAACTGCACCGACACCCCCTGCAAGCGCGGCTCGTGGGTTTCGATCGCATGCGACAGGCTGCGGCTGATGTGCCGACGGTCGTCCGAGCTCGACAGCACGCGCCCCACAAAATCCCGCACCCCGAAACACAGCACCGAACGCGCTGTGTGTGGCCCCAGGTCCACCGCGTCGAAATTGATCGCTGCGCGCGAGTTCAACAGGCTTTCCAGATCCCGTGCCACCGCATCACGCAACTGCTCGACGGTGCAGGTCTGCATCAGCCCTTCGGGCATGTCGGGGTTGTTGTCCAGCAAGCGGTCAAAGACGCTGCGGCGAATGCGCACAGGAGAGGACATGTTCACAACAGCTCAAAGCAAGAGATGGGGCACAAGGCCCCATCCCGATCACGCACACCGTGCGTTCAAACGATCACACCGATCAGTTCGGGGCGTCGAAGGTGGCCTTGTTGGTGGCCAGGCTCCACGAAGCCACTTGACCCGGCTTGGACTTGCCGTCCATGGTCTGCTGCGTGTAGGTCCACTGCACAGCCGAGTACTTCAGACCGAAGGTTTCGGTCGGCAGGCCTTCCTTGTCCACCGAAGGCACCACTTGCGAGATGATGACCTTCTTCAGCTGGATCTTGAGGTACAGCACGCGGTCGTTCGTGCCGTTGGCGCGCATGAAGTGGATTTCCACGTCGTCATACAGCGTACCGGCCGAGCAGGACTCCCACAGTTGCGGGCTGACCATGTCGAGATCTTTGGTGAAGATCATTTCGCCGTGTTCGCAACGCTCAGCGGTGTGGCCACCGGCGGTCGACGCGGTCGAAGACTTGGGCTGGCGAATGAAATGCTGCCAGCTGGTGGCCTCGAACCAGGGGGCCGGGTGGGTCTGGCCGGTACCGGCATCGCGCGACTCGCCCTTGATGTCCTTGCCGTTCAGCGGCTTGTTGAACTTGACGTAAATGTCTTTCATGGGGGGATGACTCCTTGAATTGAATCGTGAAAGGTGCGGAGGCGGTGTTCTTCGACACCGTCCCGCCTGAACTCACCTGCTTACTTCGAGCCTTGCGGCATCTCGGCAACCAGGCGCAGCGACACCGACAACTCGTCGAGTTGGTAATGGGGGCGCACAAAGGCCACCGCCCGATACACACCCGGACGACCCGGCACTTCGCTGACCTCAACACTGGCCTCTCGCAGTGGCTTCTGGGCGCGGATTTCCTGCGACGCGTCCTGAGAGTCCACCACGTACTGCATCAGCCAGTTATGCAGATAACGCTCGACGTCGAGCGTGTTGGCAAAACTGCCCACCTTGTCGCGCATCATCGACTTCATGTAGTGCGCGATGCGGCAGACCGCAAACATGTACTGCAACTGGGCCGACAGCGCCGCATTGGCATTGGCCGCATCGCTGTCGTACTTCTTGGCCTTCTGAGCCGACTGCGCGCCAAAGAAGGCGGCGTAATCGGTGTTCTTGCAATGCACCAGGGGGATGAAGCCCAGATCGCTGAGTTCCTTCTCACGGCGATCGGTGATCGCCACCTCGGTCGGGCACTTCAGCGCCAGTTCACCGTCATCGGTCTTGAAGGTGTGGGTGGGCAGGTCTTCCACCAGACCACCGCCCTCCACACCGCGGATGGCGGCGCACCAGCCATAGGTTTCGAAGGCAGCCGTCAGGCGTGCGCCCAGGGCATACGCCGTGTTCACCCACAGGTACTTGCTGTGGTCCGTGCCATCGACTTCCTCGACGAAGTTGAAACCTTCGGTCGTGATGCCTTCCTTGGGGTCGTAAGGCAGACGGCCCAAGAAACGCGGCACGGTCAGGCCCACGTAGCGGGCGTCTTCGGATTCGCGGAACGACTTCCACTTGGCGTAATCCACCGTGTCGAACACCTTGGCCAGATCGCGCGGCTTGCCCAGGTCGGTGAACGCTTCCAGGCCAAACAGCTCGCTGGATGCGGCCGAAATGAACGGCGCGTGCGAGGCTGCTGCCACGTGCGACATCTGCTCGACGAAGTACATGTCTTCGGCGCCACGACCGATTTCGAAGTCGCCAATCAGGGCACCAAATGGCGAGCCACCGAAGGTGCCGAACTCCTCTTCATAGACCTTCTTGAACAGCGCCGACTGGTCGAAGTCGATGGCCGTCTTGAAGTCCTTGACGATGTCTTTCTTGCTCGTGTTGAGCAACTTGATCTTCAGGCGCTCACCCGTGGAGGTGTGCTTGCACAGGTAGTGCAGGCCGGTCCAGCTGGATTCGATCTTCTGGAACTCGGGTGCGTGCAGCACCTCGCTGAGTTGTGACGAGATCAACTGGTCGATCTCGGCAATGCGGGCGTCGATGTTGGCCGACAGGTTGTCGGACACCACCACGGTGCCGTCCAGCACTTCCTTGACCAGCTCGCCAATGATGTCCTTGGCGCGTGCGTGCTCGGTGTCGGTCTTGGCCACCTTGCTGCGGGCGACGATGTCGTCCAGCAGGCTGAGGCTGTCGACCACTTGGCCAGTCTGGGCTTGCAGTTGGGCGCTCATGGCATCACTCCTGTTCAGTCTGCAGGGTTTCGGCACTCAGCTGCTTGAGCTTCTCAGTGCTACTCAGCACCTCGGCCAATGCATCTTCGAGCTTCTCGTTGCCGGCCAGCTTGTTACGCAAGTCGGACAGCTTGGTGCGTGCCTCCAGCAGTTTGCGCAGGGGCTCGACCTGTTCCACGATCGACTCCGGACGGAAGTCCTCGATCTTCTTGAACTCCAGGTTCACGCCAAACTCGCCGCCCTCGGCGGACAACTTGTTCTTGACGCGGTAGCTGGCACGCGGTGCGATGCCTTCCAGCACTTCGTCGAAGTTGTCCATGTCGATGCTGACGAACTTGCGGTCCTTCAGCTTGGGCTGGGGCTTGTCCGGATCGGGCTGCCCGGCAAAGTCACCCATGACGCCGACCACGAAGGGGATCTCCTTCTGTTCGGTGGCATCGCCCACTTCCACGTCATAGGTGAGCTGAACACGCGGCGGACGCACACGTCCGAGTCGTTGTTGAACGCTGTCTTTCTTGGCCATGATCAGCCTCCTTCCTGATGTTTGTGATTACTGCAGGGCGCCAAAAGGATTGGCACGGCCGGCGGTGGGGGCTGCAGGCTTGACTGCCGGCGCGGGTTTGACCGCGGGAGCCGGCACAGTCTTGGCCACAGGAGCAGGGACCACAGCCTGTTGGGCGGCGGGCGCCGGGCTCACCACCGGGGTGACGCTGCGTGCAGCGCGGCGCACGGCGCGGCGCACGGGCTTGGCCGGCGTGGTGGCTGCGTCGGACTGAGGCGCAACCAGGATGGGCTCGCCCAGGGCTTCACGGATGAGCTTGGCCACGCTCTCGGCCTCATTGCGGGTCGAGCCCTTGACCTCATTGACCTTGCGCAGATGAGACAGGGCTTCGGCACTGACGCGCAGGCCGCTGACCGCCAGGATGCTCTGTGCCGTCAGATCGTTGACATCACGCTGCAGCACTTCCTGTGCGTCGTTGATGGCGTTGCCATACTGACGTGCCTCGAAATGAATCTGGGCCTTGCGCACCCAGGGCTGCTTGGCCGAAGGATCGATCTTGATGGCCTGGTCGAGTTGCTCGAAGGCCTGCTGGGACTGCCCTTGCTTGAGCGCCTCATCGGCGGCCGTCAGTCGCGCATCGACTTTCTCCCGGACGGCCTTCTGTGCCGACTCGGTGTCCTGCTTTTGCAGTGAAGAACAGGCTGCCAAGGCAGACAACAACGAGACCATCACCGCGCGGCCCATGCCGCGGCGTACGTTTTGCAGCGTCAATCGAATACTCCCTAATGACTTGTGAACGCGACCCGGTGGATTGGCCCCCTGATCGACAGCGCGGATTAAAGCGGAATTCATTTGCCTCGCCTGCCCCCATTCGGGGGTGGCTTACAGACTCTTTCAACTCGTTGCAATTCCATCCCCCTCCTTGTGGGGGAGGCCGCGATCCCAATAGCCATCGGCTTCTTACACTACGCGCCGGCGAAGGGCACCCCTTGCTCCGCCGACGAAGTATGAACACACACACACAGGGTAGGCATGCCATGGCATGCAGCATGTTGGCCTGCGCGCTGGTGGGTTGCGGCAGCACGCCTCCCGACACGTCGGCCCTGTCCAGCATGGCCCCCAAAGAGCTGACCGAACTCGGTGCCGAGGCCGGTGGTGCGACGGAAGGTGGCGGCGTGATGGGCTATCTCGGTGGCCTGGGCAAGAAGGCCCTGGAAGCCACCGGTTTGAAAAAGCCAGAAGTCCCGGAGTTGCCCAAGGTGCCCGACAGCGCCCTGCCTGACCGCCGCCTCACCTGGCGCATCCATGCCAGCCCGTCGCTGAACGTCACCGAGCAGGGCCAGTCTCTTGCCCTGGTCACGCGCCTGTATCGTCTGCGCAGCCCCGACGCGTTCCTGCAGGCCGCGCCCGACACCTTCGGCGACCCTGCCAAGGAGAAGGAAGTCCTGGCTGACGACCTCGTATCCGTGCGCGAAGTCCAGCTCATTCCCGGCAAGCCGTATGACACCACCGAGAAGGTGCCTCGTGACGTGCGCTACGTCGGCATCGTGGGCCTGTTCCGCGCGCCCGCCACCAACCGCTGGCGCTACGCCTTCAGCACCGCCTCTGCCGAGCGCAGCGGCTTGACGCTGGGCGCCCATGCCTGCGCGATCAGCGTCCAGGCCGGCGAACCCATCGGTCAGCCCATCAAGGTCGTGCGCTCGGCCGCCGTGACGTGCCCATGAGGCACCTCCCCCATTCATCAGAAGGTCTCGTGTGATCCAGTCACCCAAAATCCTGTGGGGCGAAGGCCTCTTCCTGCGTCCCCAGCACTTCCAGCAGCAAGACGCGTATCACGAGTGGCGTCTGGCGCAGATGTCGCGCCTGCTGCACCCCTACGCCTGGGGCGTCCGTCACGTCAAGATCGACCCCGACGCGTTGCAGACCGGTCTGCTGCGCCTGCTGGAGTTGCAGGTGGTGCTGCCCGATGGTGAGCTGTTCAACGCTCCTGGCGAAGACGAGTTGCCGCCGGCGGTTGCACTGTCGTCCATCGCACAAGACGGCGCGGGCGAAGCAGTCTTCCATCTGGCCCTGGCACCCGTGCGGGCCAGCGGCACCAACATGGCGAGCACACAGCAAGAGGCCGACACGGCGGTGCGTTACTTCCGCTCGCCCGTTCAAGCAGCCGACGGTTTCACCGACGCGGTGGCGGCCGAGCTGGTGGTGCTGCGCAAGTCGGCCCGCATCCTGCACGACAGTGAGCCACGGGCGCATCTGGTGAGCCTGCCCCTGCTGCGCTTGCGCAAGACCTCGACAGGCGGCATGGAGGTGGACGGGCGGTTCATGCCCCCCAGCCTGAGCATCCAGTCCTCGCCTTCGCTGTTTCTGTACCTGCGTCGCCTGCTCGACGTGTTGCAAGCCAAGGTCGATGCGCTCTACGGCATGCACCGCGAGCCCAGCAAGAACATCATCGAGTTCCGCTCGGGCGATGTGGCCTCGTTCTGGTTGCTGCACACGGCCAGTTCGGCCTTTGCCGGCTTGTCGCATCTGTCACGCCATGCGTCGCTGCATCCCGAGCGTCTGTTCGAGAAGTTGCTGGAGCTGGCCGGTGCGCTGATGACCTTTTCCAAGACCTTCACGCTGGCCGACCTCCCCACCTACGATCACATCAACCCAGGCCCGGGTTTCACCCGCCTGGACCAGATCGTGCGGGAGCTGCTGGAGACGGTCATCTCGACCCGTTACTTTGCGATCGCGCTCAACGAAACGCAGCCGTCCTTCCACCAGGGCCGACTCGATGCGGAGCAGATCAACCCGCAGACCCAGCTTTACCTGGGCGTGAGCGCCACGATGGCCCCCGCCGAGCTCGTCGAGGTGGTGCCACAGCGTTTCAAGATCGGCGCGCCGGACGACGTCGAAAAGCTGGTGCTGTCGTCCATGCCGGGCGTGCGCCTGGTGCATGCGCCGCAGGTGCCCGCAGCCGTGCCGGTTCGCCCGGGCAGCTACTACTTCACCCTGGAGCCGCGCGGCAGCCTGTACGAACGCATGCTGCAAGCCCAGGCCCTGACCGTCTATGCCCCCTCCGGCCTGCCCGACCTCCGTCTGGAGTTGGTGGCCGTGAACGCCTGATCCGAGGACCCCGCTCATGACCTCATCCAAAGCCCCCTCGCTGTTTGGCTCGCCCTCGCCCAACCACACGGCGCACGCTGCACCTGCTGCCGCCCCCACCGAGGCGCACAGCCTGCTCGACCTGATGTACGACGGCTTCTACCTGCTGTTTCTGCTCAAGGGCAAGCACGCGCCGCAAGACGCCGAAGCCTTTCGCGAGCGCATCAAGCAGTTCCTGACCGCTTTCGAGCGCGGTGCCACCCGCATGAATGCCTCGGCCGAAGACGTGTACGCCTGCAAGTACGCCTT
>JAGNPA010000390.1 GCA_017989885.1 Aquabacterium sp. | reverse complement strand
CCGTCAACGCCGTGCTCGAAGAGGGTGGCAAGTTCGCCTCCGAAGTGCTGGCGCCGCTGAACCTGGTGGGCGACACCCAGGGTTGCGTCCTGAACAAGGAAACCCACGAAGTCAAGACGCCTGATGGCTTCAAGGAAGCCTACAAGCAGTACACCGAAAACGGCTGGTCGGCTCTGTCGGCTGATCCGCAGTGGGGCGGCCAGGGTCTGCCCATCCTGGTCAACCAGGCCATCTACGAGATGCTGAACTCGGCCAACCAGGCCTGGACCATGTACCCCGGCCTGAGCCACGGCGCCCACGCGGCCCTGGAAGCCCACGGTTCCGACGAGCAAAAGAAGACCTACCTGCCCAAGCTGACCTCCGGCGAGTGGACCGGCACGATGTGCCTGACCGAGCCACATTGCGGCACCGACCTGGGCCTGCTGCGCACCAAGGCTGAGCCTGTGGGCGACGGCACCTACAAGATCACCGGCCAGAAGATCTTCATCTCGGCTGGCGAGCACGACATGGCCGACAACATCGTCCACCTGGTGCTGGCACGCCTGCCGGATGCCCCGGCTGGCTCCAAGGGCATCTCGCTGTTCGTCGTGCCCAAGTTCAACGTCAACGCTGACGGCTCGCTGGGTTCGCGCAATGGTCTCTACTGCGGTGGCCTGGAGCACAAGATGGGCATCCATGGCAACGCCACGGCCCAGATCGTGCTGGACGGCGCCATCGGCACCCTGGTGGGCCAGCCTCACCGTGGTCTGATGGCCATGTTCGTGATGATGAACGGCGCCCGTCTGGGCGTGGGCAACCAGTCCCTGGGCCTGACCCAGGTCGCCTACGAAAACGCTGTCAACTACGCCAAGGACCGCGTGCAGATGCGTGCCCTGTCGGGTGCCAAGCGTCCTGAGCTGGCTGCCGACCCCATCATCGTGCACCCCGACGTGCGCAAGATGCTGCTGACCGCCCGTGCCTACGCCGAAGGCGCCCGCGCCCTGGTGTACTTCACTGCCGTCGAGCTGGACAAGGCCCACAACCACCCTGACGAAGCCGTTCGCAAGGAAGCCGACGACACCGTCGCCCTGCTGACCCCGATCGTGAAGGCCTTCATCACCGACAACGCCTGGGAAGCCACCGTGCATTGCCAGCAAGTGTTCGGCGGCCACGGCTTCATCCACGAGTGGGGCATGGAGCAGTTCGTGCGTGACGCCCGCATCAACATGATCTACGAAGGCACCAACACCATCCAGTCGCTGGACCTGTTGGGCCGCAAGGTGCTGGGCGATGGCGGCGCCAAGCTGACCAAGTTCGGCAAGCGCGTCTCGGCCTTCGTGAAGGAAAACGCCGACAACGCCGCACTGCAAGAGTTCACCGTGCCCCTGGCCGACCTGGGCAAGAAGGTGCAAGCCTTCACCATGGAAATCGGCATGAAGGGCATGCAGAACCCTGACGAAGTGGGCGCCGCCGCCGTCGACTACCTGCGCGTGGTCGGCCACATGGTCTACGCTTACTTCTTCGCCCGCATGGCCAAGATCGCCCTGGAAAAGCAAGACTCCGGCGACAAGTTCTACACCGCCAAGCTGGCCACCGCTCGCTTCTACTTCGCCAAGCTGGTGCCTGAAGTCGAAACCGCGATGATCACCGCCAAGGCCGGTCTGAAGCCCCTGATGGAAATGGACGAAGCCCTGTTCTAATCGACAGGTGCTTCAAAGGGAGGCGGGTTCACCCCCTCCCTTTTCTCTCGTTTCCTACACACAACTGAAGTTCCCCTAGGAGAGAACATGAGTCAATTCAATGTGCGCAAGGTGGCCGTGCTCGGCGCCGGCGTCATGGGCGCCCAGATCGCAGCCCACCTGGTCAACGTGAAGGTGCCGGTCGTGCTGTTCGACCTGCCCGCCAAGGAAGGCCCCAAGAACGGGATCGTGACCCGTGCGGTCGAGAACCTCAAGAAGATGAAGCCGGCGCCTCTGGGCGTGGCCGAAGATGCCGCCCTGATCCAGCAAGCCAACTACGAAGAGCACCTTGAAGAGCTGCGTGGCTGCGACCTGATCATCGAAGCCATCGCCGAGCGTTTGGACTGGAAGGAAGATCTGTACAAGAAGATCGCCCCCTTCGTCAACGACCGCGCCATCCTGGCCACCAACACCTCGGGTCTGTCCATCACGGCCATGGCCAACGTGCTACCTGAGCAGCTGCGTTCGCGCTTCCTGGGCATCCACTTCTTCAACCCCCCGCGCTACATGCACCTGCTGGAGCTGATCCCCACGGAGTTCACCGCTCCTGAGGTGGTCGACCAGCTGGAAACCTTCTCCGCCTCCGTGGTCGGCAAGGGCGTGATCCGTGCCTACGACACCCCCAACTTCATCGCCAACCGCGTGGGCGTGGCCGGCATGATGCTGACCTTCCGCGAAGTCGAGCGTTCGGGCCTGGGCTACGACATCGTCGACGACCTGACCGGCAAGAAGCTGGGCCGCGCCTCGTCGGCCACCTTCCGCACCGCCGACGTGGTCGGTCTGGACACGATGGCGCACGTCATCAAGACGCTGCAAAACGGTGCCCGTGACGACGTGTTCTCTGGCGCGTTCGAGACCCCCGCTGCCTTGACCAAGCTGCTCGAGCTGGGCAACTTCGGTCAAAAGACCAAGGCCGGTTTCTTCAA
>JAGNPA010000389.1 GCA_017989885.1 Aquabacterium sp. | reverse complement strand
GGTTGTGGGCGCCTTGGGGCACCCAGGGCATGTCCTTGGTGGTGGTGGGCTGCACCGGTCCGCAGGCGATCAGGCTGGCGCCGCAACCCGCCGCGCGGGCCAGCTCCCACAGGCTGTGTGAGCTCAGGCCCAGCATGAGGCGCTGGCGTGCATCCAGCAGGGTGCGGCGGTCGGTGGCATCCAGGGCGAGCAGGTCTTCCTGGCCGAGGTGCAGGCCCACGGCGGCGTTTGGTCCGCTGGATTCGGTCTCGAAACGGTGAGCCAAGGTCTGCAGCGCCGCCCGCCAGTGGTCGTTGATGAACAGCTGGGCGCTCTGTGCCTGGCAAAGCGCCACACTCCGGTCCAGGTGGGCCTGCAAGCCGATGTGGTTCTTGTGGCGCAGCTGAACGCAGCGCAAACCCGCTTGCAGGGCGTGGCCGAGTTGCACGCTGTCCGGCACGATGCCGTAGAGCCCATCGGGCGGCGGGGCAAAGGGCTGAAACAGCGGGGCAGGCACCGGCGCATCGGCGTCACCCAGGGTCAGCTGCCAGGGCAGCTCCTCGCCCAGCCCCAGCCAGGGCAGGGGGGCGCCACCAGCCTGTGTTCCGGCAGCAAAGTCGGCATGGGCCATCACGGGGCCGGCGCCCTGGCCGGCTGCATGAGAGCGCGCCAAAGCGTGGTGCGTCAGCATCCGGGCCAGCACGATGGCATCGGCCTCGACATGGCCGAGCGCCCAGGCCGCGGCCACACCGCTGGCGAAGGTGCAGCCAGTGCCGTGGGTGTGGGGCGTGGGCACGCGAGGGGCCGTCAGCCAGCCTTGGGCGTGAGGGCTGTCCAGCCAGTCCAGGCAATGTGCCGATGTGCGACCGTCTGAACGCATCGGCGCATCCCCCCCAGTGATCACGACGCTGCGCGCCCCCAGCGTCCGCAAAGCGCGGGCCAGGGCGGGCAGCGCTGCTGCCGGGCCGTCATGTGTGGCGGGCTCGCCCAGCAGGCGTCGCGCTTCCGCGCGGTTGGGTGTGATCACGGTGGCGCGGGGCAGCAGCAGCGTCCGGTAAGCGGCCACGATGGCCTCGTCGCTGAAGGGCGTGCCGCCCGCGCTGGCGCCCAGCACCGGGTCCACGATCAAGGCCAGGTGCCGATGCGGATCGCTGCCGGCCGGGGTCTGGGCCCGCCAGTGGTCCACCCAGCGTGCCACGGTTTCGATGGCGGTCACACTGCCCAGCAGACCGGTCTTGATCGCGCGTGGCGGCAGATCGCCGGACAGCGCGCGCAACTGGCTCTCCAGTTGCGCAGCGGGCACGGGAAACACGGCCTCGACCTCGCGTGAATGCTGTGCGGTCAAGGCGCTGACCACCGGGCACAGGTGCACGCCCAGGGCGTCGGCGGCGCGCTGGTCGGCGCTCAGGCCGGCGCCCCCGGCCGAGTCCTGTCCGGCGATGCTCCAGATCACGGGCGGGCGTTCACGGGGGGATAGCGTCTGGTCGGCATCCGGGTGAGTGTGCAGTGTGGCGCTCATGGCAGGACAAAGGGTTGACCGCCCACCGGGGTGGAGGCGATGGCGACATCGCTGGTGGGCATCAGGCCGGCGCGATGGCCGTCCCGCCCCGCTTCGACCGCGTGCTTGAACGCCCGGGCCATGCGCACCGGATCGTGCGCCTGTGACACCGCCGAGTTCAGCAGCACCGCGTCCATGCCCAACTCCATCGCGGCGGCGGCGTGCGAGGGCGCACCCAGGCCCGCATCCACGATCAGCGTGATGTCGGGCAGGCGAGCCCGCAGCGTGCGCAGCGCCCAGGGGTTGAGCAGGCCCAGACCCGACCCGATGGGTGCGGCCCAGGGCATCAGGATGCGGCAGCCCGCATCGACCAGGCGGCGTGCGCTCACCAGGTCATCGGTGCAGTAGGGCAGCACCTCGAAGCCATCGCGGATGAGCTGTGCGGCGGCCGCGACCAGCTCGAAAGGGTCGGGCTGCAGGGTCTGCTCGTCGCCGACCACCTCCAGCTTGATCCAGTGGGTGCCCAGCAACTCGCGCGCCATGTGGGCCAGGGTGATGGCCTCCTGGGCGCTGCGACAGCCCGCGGTGTTGGGCAGCAGGTGGGCCCCGTGCGCCTGGGCGGTATCACGGATGATCTGGACAAAGCCGTTGTCGCCGCCGCCGGGCGCGGCCAGCGTGCGCTTGAGGCCCAAGGTGAGCACCTGACTGCCCGAGGCCTCGATGGCCTGGCGCAGCACGTCAGGCGAGGGGTAGCCGGCGGTGCCCAGCAGGAAGCGGCTGTGCAGCGGCGTGCTGCCGATGTGCCACACATCGGTGGTCGATGAGGGGGATGTCATGGTCAACCTCCGGTGATGGGGGCAAAGCACAGCACCGTGTCGCCTTCGGACAGCACATGGTTTGCCCGGGCGGGGCGGGGCACGAAGGCGCCATTGACGGCGGTGGCGATCTGGTGAGGCGGTTGTTGGGGGCTCAAGATGTGAGCCAGTGCGTCGTCGAGGGTGATGCCGCTCGGCAGCGACAGCGCCCCCCGGTCGGTCTGGATGGTGATCAGGTCAGGCATGGGTGGGGATCAGGCTGGAGGTGTCGGAGATCAGCTGCACGCGCCTCAAGGCTTCATGCACCAGCGAAGGCGCCAGCAGCCAGCCGTGGCGGTACAGGCCGTTGAGG
>JAGNPA010000068.1 GCA_017989885.1 Aquabacterium sp. | reverse complement strand
GGGTGGGCGGGATCAGTTCGTCCAGCGGTGCCCGCGCCAGGCCCGCAGCCACCGCCTTGCGCAGGTAGGCCTGCGGCAGGCCGGCCGTGGTCGGGTAGACCGGCGTGAGAGCCTGGGCCAGTGGCGCGCCTTCCTGAACGATCCGCACCTGGGGGTGGACCATCTCGCGGCCGAAGAAGCCATTGCGCAACTCGCCCCGCACCCGCAAGCGCACGCCGGCGCCCCAGCTCTTTTGCTGCGAGCCGTAAAAGTTCAGGAAGCGCAGCAGCACCTCGCCCGAGCCATCGTGCAGGCGCACGATGAGTTGGCGGCGCCCGCGGGCCTCGATGCGGTTGTCGCGCACCACGCCTTCCACCTGCACGGTTTCGCCATCGCGCGCCTCGCGCAGCAGGGTCAGGCGGGTTTCATCCTCGTAGCGCAGCGGCAGGTGCAGGGCCAGGTCGATGTCACGCGTCAAACCCAGGCGCTCCATGGCCTTCTGCGGCGGAGAGCGCTTGTCAGCGGCCGCAGACTTGCCCGTGCCGTTCTGGCCACGTGCCGAAGATGAAGGAGATGGGGCCGCCGCCTCGTGTGCCACGCTGTGATCGTCGAATGGATGAGCGATCGCCATTGTGCCCGCCCCGGCACACCATCGCCCCCTTGTCTGAGCGTGCCGACCGCTCAGCACGATACGCTGACGAAGGTCAGATGAAGGACAATAGCGGGTTTCCTTGGCACGGGACCCGTCCGTCCCTCAATGGCATGACCGCTTCTGCTTCCGGCTACACCCTCAGCGATTTCGACTTCGAGCTGCCGCCCGAGTTGATCGCCCAGCATCCCGCTGCCGAGCGCAGCGCCTCGCGCCTGCTCGACGGCCGTGGCGCCACGCCCGTGGACCGCGTGTTCCGCGACCTGCCCTCGCTGCTCCAGCCCGGTGATCTGCTGGTCTTCAACAACACCCGGGTCATCAAGGCACGGCTGTACGGCGCCAAGCAGTCCGGCGGCGCGGTCGAGGCCCTGGTCGAGCGCGTGCTGCCCAACCACGAGGTGCTGGCGCACATGCGTGCCAGCAAATCGCCCAAGGCGGGCAGCGTCGTGCGCTTTGCCGACGCCTTTGATGCCGAGGTGCTGGGCCGCAGCGGGCCGGACGGCGGGCTGTTCCACCTGAAACTCTCCGGCGACCCGTTCGAGCTGTTGGAGCAGCACGGCCACGTGCCCCTGCCCCCCTACATCACCCACGCCGACGAAGCCGATGATGTGCGCCGCTACCAGACGGTGTTCGCCAAGGCCCCCGGCGCGGTGGCGGCCCCCACGGCGGCCTTGCACTTTGACGACGCCGTGCTGGCCGCCCTGCACGAGCGTGGCATTCGCACCGCCGAGGTGACGCTGCACGTGGGCGCAGGCACCTTCCAGCCGGTGCGCACCGACAACCTGGCCGAGCACAAGATGCACAGCGAGTGGTTCGAGGTGCCCGCCAGCACCGTGGCCGCCATCGAAGCCACGAAGGGTGCGGGCGGGCGCGTCATCTCGGTGGGCACCACCACCTTGCGCGCGCTCGAATCGGCTGCGCTGCATGCCCCCGCCGGGCAGATCCTGGAAGCGGGTAGCCGCGACACCGACATCTTCATCACCCCGGGCTTCCAGTTCAAGGTGGTGGACCTGCTGATCACCAACTTTCACCTGCCCAAGAGCACCTTGATGATGCTGGTGAGCGCCCTGGCCGGTTACGAGCACATCCGGTCGCTCTACCAGCACGCGATCGCGCAGGGCTACCGTTTCTTCAGCTATGGCGACGCCATGCTGATCGAGCGTCGCACGCCATGAAGACACTGCTGCGCCTGGCCTGCTGGTGCCTGCTGTGGTTGGCAGGGGCGGTCGCGGCCTCACCCAAGCTGGTGATCGATGCCGTCACCCTCGCGCCGGGTGCGTGCTCGGAGCAGCGTCTGGGCCGAGGCGTGACGCTGCCCGATGACTGGCGACAGCTGGGCATCCACCCTCCTGCGGTGTATTGCTACCGTACCCAACTGACGCTGCCCGCGGTGCCCGACGCGCCCTGGGCCTTGCGCGTCGATCGCCTGCCCGGCAACCATCGCATCACGGTCAACGGACAGGTGCTGTCCACGCGACACATGGAAGGCGAGGCCATCACCAGCATGGCCCCCCTGCCCTATCTCACCGAGCTGCCCGTCACCGTCCTGCACGCCGGTCACAACGACATTGCCATCGACGTGCGGATGAACCCCTTCCGCAAGCCCGGCATCGCCCCGCTGGAGCTGGGCGTCCTGAGCGAGATGCGCGACGACTTCGACCGCACCACGCTGTTGACCGTCGATCTGCCGCAGATGCTCAACATGAGCGTGGCCGGCATGGCCCTGTTCGTGCTGTTCGCCTGGCGGGCCCGCCCGCGTGACGTGATCTTTGCCTACTTCGGCTGGATGATGCTCATCATGTGCGGGCGCAACGGCCTGTACTTCATCGAGACCATCAGCTGGCCCACGCACGTGGTGGACTGGCTGTTCTTCTCGACGCACTCCGTGACCACCTACTTCCAGGTCATGTTCGGGCTGGCTTACTCCAACACGCGCATCCGAAGCCTGATTCACCCGCTGCGCATGGTGGGCTTCGGCGTGCCCTTGATGGGCCTGTTCGCGATGGGCACGCCCTACCTGGACGTCCTGCGCCTGATCGCCTACCCGCTGATGATGGCCGGCGGCGTGCTGGTGGTCTACAAAATCATCCAGACGGCCTGGACCCGCCACTGGATGGAAGCCTCGGCCATGACCCTGGGCCCGCTGGGCACCCTGGTCAGCATGGCCCACGACTACCTGTTCCTGACGCCCTACCTCGACGTCACCGACCTCTACTGGACCCCTTATTTCGCGCCCATCATCTTCCTGGGTTTTGCCCTGACCTTGATGAGCAAGTTCATCGAAGCGATGAACCTGTCCGAGCGCATGAACATCACCCTTGAAGAGCGCGTGGCCGACCGCACCCGCGCCCTCGAAGTCGCCAACGAATCCAAGACCCGTTTCCTGGCAGCGGCCAGTCACGACCTGCGTCAGCCCACGGCCGCCATCGGCCTGCTGGTGAGCCTGCTGCGCAAACAGGCCACCGAGCCCGAGGTCAAGGAGCTGACCAACATGCTCGACGAGGCGGTCACCTCGATGGAATCGCTGCTGGTGGGGCTGCTGGACATTTCCCGACTGGACGCCGGCGCCGTCAAGCCCGAGTTCCAGTCGGTGCGCATGCAGGACGTGTTCCAGGAAGTGAACATCCACGAAGCCAGCGCGGCGGCGGCCAAGGGCCTGGACCTGCGCTTTCGGCTGCCCAAGCGCAACGATGGCAAGCAGCTGATGGTGCTGACCGACCCCATGCTGCTGCACAGCGTGCTGCGCAACCTGGTGGCCAATGCCATCCGCTACACCGAGCGCGGCGGCGTGTTGGTGGCCGCCCGTCGGCGCGGCAAGCACCGCCTGCGCATCGAAGTCTGGGACACCGGCATCGGCATCGCCCCGGAGCAACGCGAACGCATCTTCGACGAGTTCTACCAGGTGGGCAACAGCGCCCGTGACCGCACCCGTGGCATCGGCCTGGGCCTGGCCATCGTGCGGCGCACCGCCTCCATCCTGGGTGAGCAGATCAGCGTGCGCTCGGTGCCCGGCAAAGGCTCCTGTTTCGCCATCGAGTTGCCACTCAACCTTGTGACGCCGCCGCAGACCCAGGTCCAGCAAGGCGTGGCTCATCCCCTCTCGGATCGGGTGATCTGGCTGGTCGAAGACGATGTGCTGCTGCGCCGCGCCCTGGGCGAGATGCTGCACAGCTGGGGCGCCCATGTGCGCACCTGGTCCGATGGCGAAGCCCTGCTCGACGAGCTGCCTCACCTGCTGACCCACGTCGACGCCGAGCAGCTGCCCGACACCCTGATCACCGACTACCGCCTGCCCGGCATGGACGGCCTGCACCTGGCGCAACACGTGAGCCTGCAGTTGCGCGCGCACGATCAGCCAGCCAAGCCTTTGAAGACCCTCATCATCTCGGGCGACACCAACCCGACCGAGCTAGCCCGCTTTGATGAATCGGGCCTGGCCGTGCTGGCCAAGCCTTTCCGCAGCGAACGGCTGCTGGAACACCTGAATGCCCGTCGCCCCGCGACCACCAAGGCCTGAGGCCTGTTGCGCGCGACACCCCCACGAGATCCGTCCCCATGCTGAATTTCGAACTGCTCAAAACCGAAGGCGAAGCCCGCCGCGGCCGCCTCACCCTCAACCACGGCGTCATCCAGACCCCCATCTTCATGCCCGTGGGCACCTACGGCACCGTCAAGGGCGTGATGCCGCGCTCGCTCGAAGAGATGGGTGCCCAGATCATCCTGGGCAACACCTTCCACCTGTGGATGCGCCCGGGGCTGGACATCATGAAACAGTTCGGCGGGCTGCACAAATTCGAGAACTGGCACAAGCCCATCCTGACGGACTCGGGTGGCTTCCAGGTCTGGTCGCTGGGCGAGATGCGCAAGATCAGCGAAGAAGGCGTGCGCTTTGCCTCGCCGGTCAATGGCGACAAGCTGTTCCTCACGCCCGAGATCAGCATGCAGATCCAGACCATCCTGAACTCGGACATCGTCATGCAGTTCGACGAGTGCACCCCGTACTGGAAGGGTGACAAGTCGCTGGGCCACATCACCACCGAGAAGGAAGCCCGCGCCTCGATGGAGCTGAGCCTGCGCTGGGCCAAGCGCTGCATCACCGAATTCACGAACCTGGAGAACCCCAACGCCCTGTTCGGCATCGTGCAAGGCGGCATGTTCGAGAACCTGCGCGAAGCGTCGCTGGCCGGCCTGGTCGACCTGAACCTGCCGGGCTACGCCATCGGTGGCGTCAGCGTGGGCGAGCCCAAGGACGAGATGCTGCGCGTGATGAACCACATCACGCCCAAGCTGCCCGCGAACAAGCCCCGCTACCTGATGGGCGTGGGCACCCCAGAAGACCTGGTGGCCGGTGTGGCCACGGGCGTGGACATGTTCGACTGCGTGATGCCCACGCGCAATGCGCGCAACGGTCACCTGTTCACCCGTTTTGGCGACCTGCGCCTGCGCAACGCACGCAACAAGTCCGACGAGCGCCCGATCGACGAGACCTGCGGCTGCTACACCTGCCAGAACTTCAGCCGCGCCTACCTGCATCACCTCGACCGTTGCGGCGAGATGCTCGGCCCCATGCTGACCACCATCCACAACCTGCACTACTACCTGAACCTGATGCAGGAAGTGCGCGATGCGCTGGACGCCGGCCGCTTCGCCGCCTTCCAGCAGCAGTTTGCCGCCGACCGCGCACGCGGCGTGTGAGCCGTTGGGGTGTCCGGGTTCAGGCCCGGACCATGCTCACCAGAACTGCCAGTTCCCGAACACCACCACCCAGACGCCCAGGACGCCGTTGGTCACGGCATGCGCCAGGATCGGTGCCCACAGGGTACGCGTATAGCGATACAGCCAGGCGTAAACCATGCCGGCCACCAGGGCGGCCAGCCACTGGTTGTGCGCCAGCATGAACACCAGCGAGGACAGCAGCATGGCCCGCAGCGTCACCGCGCCCGGGTCTTGCGCTTCAAAGTCGGGCTTGTCCACCCAGCGCATCAGGTAGGAGCGCCAGAAAAGCTCCTCCATCACCGGCACCAGCATGGCCGCGCCAATCCAGCGCACGATCACCAGCCCCCACAGCAACTGGCCTTCGTTGTCCACCGGGCGGAAACTGGCACTGGCCTCGCCCAGCATCATCCAAGGCTCGGTGAGCCACACCCACAGCACGAACACGACGACGCCCACCGCCATCGACAGCAAGGCATGCCAGAACGACAAGCCCGAGCCGCGCCCCAGCTCGCCGTAGCGCCGCCAGAAGTACACCAGGCTGCCGCCCACCACCAGCACCGACACGCCGTAGAGCCAGCGTGGGTCGAGCACACCACCGTCACCCGCAGGCCAGTTCGCCCGCAAGGCCAGCAGGGCCATGAACAGGGCAAAGGGAATGACGCGCGCCCAGGCGGCGGGAGAGAGCAAGGATTTCATCAAGTCTGGCGTGCGATGTCAGAGGGTGCTGCGATTTTGCCATTCACCCCGTTCCGATTCAGGGGCTGGGCTCGTCCAGCAGGCCCTGCACCCGCACCTGAAGGGCCTCGGGCGTGACCACCTCAGGCGCGATCGGCTCGCCCACCACCAGGCCAATGCGGTTGAACAGCCCGCGGCGCAGCGGACGCGCCATCGCCGCGCCGTCAATGCGCGAGAAAGTCGAACCCCACAGGTTGTGCAGCGCCGCCGGGATCACCGGCACCGGGTCTGACGCCAGGATCTTCATGATGCCGGCCTTGAAGGGCTGCATGCGACCATCCTTCGTGATGGCCCCTTCCGGGAACAGGCACAGCAGATCGCCATCGCGCAACACCTGCCGCGCCCGCTCAAACGCCTGCTCATAGGCCTCAGGGTCTTCCTTTTGCGGCGCGATCGGGATGGCCTTGACCGCCCGGAAGAACCAGCCGATCCCCGGTGTCTTGAAGATGCGGTGGTCCATCAGGAACACCATCGGGCGCGGGCTGCAAACGCCCAGGATCACGGCATCGACAAAGCTGACGTGGTTGCACACCAGGATGGCCGCGCCCTCCGTGGGCAGGTGCTCGTCACCGCGCACCTTGAGGCGGTACACCACGCGCGTCACCAACAGCATCACCAGACGCACGATGTACTCGGGCATCAGCCAGAACACATAGCCCACCACCACGATGTTGAGCAGGGCCGTCGCGCCGAACACCTGCGGGATGCTGAAGCCCGCCCCCAGCATGCCCCCCGCCAGCAGGCTGCTGACGACCATGAACAAGGCGTTGAGGATGTTGTTGGCCGCGATGATGCGCGCGCGGTGGCTGGGCTGGGCACGCAGCTGAATCAGCGCGTACATCGGCACGCTGTAAAAGCCCGCGCTGAAGGCCAGCAGCGCCAAGTCGGCCATGACACGCCAGTGCGCCGGTTGGGCCACGAACTCGCCCACCGACAGCAAGCCCCCCGACGCCGGGGGCACCACAGCCTGCGAGGCCAGGTACAGGTCGAACGCAAACACCGTCATGCCCAGCGCACCGATGGGCACCAGACCGATCTCGACGTGGCGGTGCGAAAAGGTCTCGCACAAGAGCGAGCCCACGGCGATGCCCACCGAGAACACCACCAGCAACAGCGAGGCCACCTGCTCATTGCCGCCCAGCACATCGCGCGCGAACGAGGGGAACTGCGACAGGAACACCGCGCCGAAGAACCACATCCACGAAATGCCCAGCAGCGAGCGGAACACGCTGGGGTACTGGCGGGCCAGTTGCAGGTTGCGCCAGGTTTCGCTGAAGGGGTTCCAGTTCAGCTTCAAACCGGGGTCTGAGGCCGGTGAGGTCGGAATGCGCATGGACGCCAGCCAGCCCAGCAGGGCCACACCCAGACAGGCACCGGCCACCCACTGCACCCCGAGCTGCGGGATGCTCATCAGCAAGCCCCCGGCCACATTGCCCAGCAAGATGGCCACAAACGTGCCCATCTCCACCAGGCCGTTGCCCCCGGTGAGCTCGCGCTCGCTGAGGTGCTGCGGCAGGTAGGCGTACTTCACCGGACCAAACAGGGTGGACTGCAAGCCCATCAGGAAGATGCAGACCAGCAGCAAGGGCACCATCTGCCCGATCAGGCCCACCACCGCGATGGCCATGATCACCACCTCCATCAGCTTGGTGTGTCGCATGATGGTCGCCTTGTCATGCTTGTCGGCCCACTGGCCCGCCGTCGCCGACATCAGCAGGAAGGGCAAGATGAACAAGGCCCCGATCACCAGCCCAGCCATCTGCGGCGGCAGCCAGCTCACCTGCAACTGGTAGGTCACCAGGACGGTCAAGGCAAACTTGAAGAGGTTGTCGTTGGCGGCCCCGAGAAACTGGGTGGCAAAGAACGGGGCAAACCGTCTCTGCTTCAACAGGGCAAACTGACCGGTGTGGGCCGCAGACACTTCTTTCACAAGCACATCCTCTCTCTTTGTTTCGG
>JAGNPA010000388.1 GCA_017989885.1 Aquabacterium sp. | reverse complement strand
CGTGCCCAGCGAGCAGGTACACGCTTACGGCCTGCAAAGCCTCACCAACCTGATCGTGCGACGCCACCTGGGCGAAGGCGGGCGCACCGTCGCCCTCAATGCCCACGGTGATGTGGTCCCCCCCGGTGAAGGCTGGACCCACGCGCCCTACGGCGGCGAGGTACTCGACGGCAAACTCTATGGCCGCGCCGCCGCCGTCAGCAAGAGCGACTTTGCCACCTACAGCTTTGCCCTGCGTGCGCTTGAAGCGCTGCAAGAGCAGGCCGATGCGCCCTCACTGAAAGGTGCGGTCGAGTTGCACTTCACCTACGACGAAGAATTCGGCGGCGAACTGGGCCCCGGCTGGTTGCTCAGCCAGGGCCTGACGAAGCCTGACCTGCTGATCGCCGCCGGCTTCAGTTACGAAGTCGTCACGGCCCACAACGGATGTCTGCAGATGGAGGTCACCGTGCACGGTCAGATGGCGCACGCCGCCATCCCCCACACCGGCATCGATGCCTTGCAGGGCGCCGTCGCCATCCTCAACGCGCTGTACGCCCAGAACACGCTCTACCAGGGCATCACCTCGCAGGTGCCGGGCATCACCCACCCCTATCTGAACGTGGGCCGCATCGAAGGCGGCACCAACACCAACGTGGTGCCGGGCAAGGTCGTCTTCAAGCTGGACCGGCGCATGATCCCCGAGGAGAACCCGGTGGAGGTCGAAGCCAGCATCCGCCGCGTCATCACCGAGGCGGCGGCCAGCGTGCCCGGCCTGCGCGTCGACATCAAACGCCTGCTGCTGGCCCAGTCCCTGCAGCCCCTGCCAGGCAATGCACCGCTGGTCCAGGCCATCCAGAAGCACGGTGAGGCGATCTTCGGTCAGCCCATCCCCACCTGCGGCACCCCGCTCTACACCGACGTGCGCCTGTACTGCGCCCAGGGCATCCCCGCCGTGATCTACGGCGCCGGTCCGCGCACCGTGTTTGAATCCAACGCCAAGCGCGCCGACGAACACCTGGTGCTCGACGACCTGCGCAAGGCCACCAAGGTAGTGGCGCGCACCCTGCTCGATCTGATGCGCTAACCCCCGTTTCCCCTCGTTTCCCCGCGCCACGCCGCCCACGCTCACCGCCTTTCGCACCAGCCACTTCGCTACACTGAACGGCATGCCTTTGCACACCCCCAGTCTGGCCGCTGCCGCTGCCGTGATCGCGCTGCTCCTCGCGTTGAGCGTCTGGCTGGCCAGTTGGCGCCCCCGGCGTGACGCGCTGCCCGCCACCGGCCTGGGCCTGCTGGGCAGCGCAGGAGCGTTTGCCTGCGCGGCCGGTGTGGGCCTGATGCCCGACTGGACCTCCGAGGTGGCTGCGCCCGTGGGGCAGTCGGTCGCCTTGTCTGCCTACACCTGGGGCTTGCTGCGCCTGCATGCGCGCGCCGCCCCCTGGCAGAACCTGACGGTGATGCCTGCCCTGATGGGCGTGCTCATGGTGTTCCTGGCCGACCTGCCCACCGCCCGCGACCTGTCTCACGATGCCGTGCTCATCGTGCAATGCCTGGTGCTGCTGATCTGGAGCCAGCGCCTGGCCCTGGAGCACGGCCAGATGCACCGCCTGCTGATGCTGGGGGCCGGCCTGGGCCTGCTGATCAACGTCCTGCATGGCGGGCACGTCTTGCAAGGCATCACGCCCACGTCGGAGCCGCTCGCACTCACCCGGGCGGAAGCCTGGCGCCTGGCCAGCGAATTGATCCTGGCCTTTGTGCCCGCATGCGCGCTGCTGCTCATGTCGCGCGAAGACCGCGAGTTGGCGCTGCAGCGTCTGGCGCTGCGTGACCCCTTGACGGGCATTGCCAACCACCCGGCCATTGCCGAGCGTTGCGTCTCGGAAGTGGAGCAGGCGCGCCGCTCCGGCTCTCCGCTGGGGGTCGTCCTCATCGAGATCGACCAGCTCCCGTCCTTGCGAGCCCGGCAAGGCAAGGATGTGGTCAACGAAGCCCTGCAGCACACCGCCGCCCACCTGGCCGAGCGCATCCGCCGCTCCGACAGCGTGGGCCGCTATGGCCCGCACGCCTTCTTGCTGCTCTTGCCCAACACCCCCACGCCCGGAGCGCGCCATGTGCTGCGCGCCCTGCGCGAATCCATGCTGGACGCCCCGGCCCAGGGCTCTGGCGCCGATGTGCTACCGCTGAGCATCAGCATGGGCCTGTGGTGCGGCGTGCCCAACCCCCGCGACAGCGCCGAAACCCTGATCGCGCAGGCGGCCACCGCCTTGCAAGCGGCCCAGGAAGCCGGCGCCAACCGGATGCGCGTGGCCGCTTGAGGTCAGCGTGAAGCCCGTCACGCCCCCACCCAAGCATCCCACGGCCGCAGTGTGACGATCTGAGGGCACCCGCCCGTGCTGGCGCGAGGCCCGGCACAATGGCGGCCGCCATGCCTTCTGCCATCCAACGCGGCACCCCTGCCTACCTGCGCGCCAACCTGGCGCTCTTCCTGGCCGGCTTCGCCACCTTCTCCCTGCTGTACTGCGTCCAGCCCCTGCTGCCCGCCTTCGCCAAGACCTTTGGCGTCAGCCCAGCCGAAAGCTCGCTGGCCCTGTCCCTGTCCACCAGTCTGCTGGCCTTTGCGATCCTGGTGGCGGCCATCATCTCGTCGAGCGTCAAGCGACGGCTCCTGATGGG
>JAGNPA010000387.1 GCA_017989885.1 Aquabacterium sp. | reverse complement strand
GATCACCGCGCTCTTCCAGGTCAGGGGCACTGCGCCGCCGGTGTAGCCCGTGCCACCCCCACGCGGGATGATGGTCAGGCCCAGTTCGACGCAGCCCTTGACCAGGGCGGCCATTTCCTCTTCGGTGTCCGGGGTCAGGACGACGAAGGGGTACTCGACGCGCCAGTCGGTGGCGTCGGTCACGTGCGAGACGCGGCTCAGCCCGTCGAACTTGATGTTGTCGTGGCGGGTGACCTTGCGCAGCACGCGTTGGGCGCGCTCACGCAGCTCGCCCATCTGCTCGAAGGCGCGGGCAAAACGGTCCACGGCGGTGCGGGCCATGCCCAGCACCTCGCCCACGAGGGCGTCGCGGGCGCTGTCATTGCTCGGGGTGCGACGCTTGTCGACCTCACCCAGACGGTGGTGCAAGGCTTCGATCAGCTGCCCACGGCGCTTGGGGTTGTCCAGCAGGTCGTCTTGCAGATAGGGGTTGCGCTGTACGACCCAGATGTCGCCCAGCACTTCGTACAACATCCGGGCAGAGCGGCCGGTCAGGCGCTCGGTGCGCAGCTGGCTCAGGGCCTCCCAGGCGCGCTGGCCCAGCAGGCGCTGGACGATCTCGCGGTCCGAGAACGAGGTGTAGTTATAGGGAATCTCGCGCAGGCGTGGCTGGCCGTCCGTGTGGGCGTCGGCAGCCTGGGCGATCATGTGGGTCAACTCGGTGGGTGCGTTCATGAGGTCGCCAGACGCGAAGGGCCGGATTTCGGAAATGCGCAAGGCACCTGGGGGCAATGAATCACTCCCAGGCGCTGCTGTGGGGAAGGGTTTTCGCGCCTGAGTCGAGATGTTAACGCAGCGGGTCATACCCTTGATCAGAAAAGGGCGCTTAGTACGGTCTTATGGCGGCGTTTGAGTGCGTTTGAAGTCGTTATGCTGACAGCACTGACACCTTGATGACGTTCTGTCGAGTCGAACATGCACGCTGTTGCCCCGAATGTTGCCTGGCCTTACCCCTGCTGGATCGCCCACCGCGGTGCGGGTGAACTGGCTCCCGAGAACACCATGGCGGCGTTCCGCTTGGGCGCCGAACATGGGTTTGCCATGTTCGAGTGCGATGTGAAGCTCAGCGCCGATGGCGAGCCGTTTCTGCTGCACGACACCGAGCTGGACCGGACGACCAACGGTCGGGGTGAAGCTGGCTTGCAGACCTGGGATGCGCTGTCGCGCCTGGATGCCGGAAGCTGGCACGGCCGCCCCTACGCGGGGGAGCCCTTGCTGCGCCTGGAAGCCTTGGCCCGCTGGCTGCAGGCCCTGGGCATGATGGTCAATCTGGAGATCAAGCCCACGCCGGGTGACGAGGTACGCACCGGCCGGGTGGTGGCGCAGCATGTGGCGCGGCTGTGGTCGCTGGCCCACGTCAAGCCCCTGCTCAGCTCGTTCAGCACGGTGGCGCTGGAAGCGGCGCGCCAGACCCAGCCCGATCTGCCTCGGGCGCTGTTGCAGGATGAATGGGCCGATGACAGCATCAAGACGGCCGTTCGGTTGGGGTGTCTGGCCCTGGTCGTGAACCACACACACCTGAACGCCGAGCGCATCGCCGCCATCCACGATGCGGGTTTGAAGGCCTTGAGCTACACGGTCAACCAAGCCTCGCGCGCCAGCATGTTGTGGCGCGCCGGGCTGGATGGCCTCATCACCGATCGTGTGGATGTGTTTGAGCCCCAGGCGCGCCTGGGTGCGAATCCGGCGCGGCTGATGGTGGAGGCCGAGGCCTGGATGGCCTGAAGAAGAGTCTGGTTGCCGGATTCAGGCCTGCGCCAAGGCCTGGAGCAACTTGTCGTGGATCCCGCCAAAGCCGCCATTGCTCATGCACAGGATCTGATCACCAGGCTGCGCGGCCTTGACCACCTTCTTCACCAGGGTGTCGATGTTGTCGGCCACCACGGCGCGCTCGCCCATCTCCAGCAAGGCTTCCTGGGCATCCCAGTCCAGACCACCGCTGTGGCAAAACGCCAGGTCGGCCTCTTCCAGTGACCACGGTAGCTGGGCCTTCATCGTCCCCAACTTCATCGTGTTGGAGCGTGGTTCGAACACCGCCAGGATGCGGCTGTCCGGCCCCACCTTGCGGCGCAACCCGTCCACCGTCGTGCGGATGGCCGTGGGGTGGTGCGCAAAGTCGTCGTACACGGTGATGCCGCGCACCTCGCCCTTCAACTCCAGGCGCCGTTTGACGTTGGCAAACTGGCCCAGGGCCTCGCAGGCCTGCTGCGGTGTCACGCCCACATGCTCGGCGGCCGCGATTGCAGCCAGCGCGTTCAGCTGGTTGTGCTCACCCAACAGCGCCCATTCCACACGGCCCACGAGCACGCCGGTCTTCAGCACGTCGAAGGCATGGGGCTCGCCGCGAGCGCGGAAGCCGGGTGCATCCCGTCGCTCGCCAAAGCGCGCCACGTCGCTCCAGCAACCCCGCTCCAGCACGCGGCTCAAAGCCTCTTCGCGGGCATTGACCACCAGACGACCGCTGGCCGGCACCGTGCGCACCAGGTGATGGAACTGCGTCTCGATGGCAGCGAGGTCGGCAAAGATGTCCGCATGGTCAAACTCACGGTTGTTGAGGATGGCCGTGCGCGGGCGGTAGTGCACGAACTTGCTGCGTTTGTCGAAGAAGGCCGTGTCTGTC
>JAGNPA010000385.1 GCA_017989885.1 Aquabacterium sp. | reverse complement strand
CCCCTGGGCTTCTACAGTGAGACACACGGATGCACACACCTTGTAGGAGCCATGCCATGTTGACCTTGCGTCGATCTGAAGAACGCGGCTATGCCGACCACGGCTGGCTGCAGAGCTTCCACAGTTTCTCATTTGCCGAATACCACGACCCGGCCCACATGGGGTTCGGGCCCCTGCGCGTGATCAACGACGATGTGATCGCGCCGGGGCGCGGCTTTGGCATGCACGGGCACCGCGACATGGAGATCGTGACCTATGTGCTGCAGGGCGCCATCTGGCACAAGGACAACCAGGGCAACGATGCGTGCATCGTGCCAGGCGAGGTGCAGCGCATGTCGGCGGGCACGGGCATCTTGCACAGCGAGTTCAATCAGGCGCTGTCGGGCAGCACCCACATGCTGCAGATCTGGATCCAGCCGGCGGAGCGGGGCTTGCGTCCGGGCTATGAGCAAAAGGGCTTTGCGCAAGCCGACAAGCGCGGGCGTCTGCGGGTGGTGGCCTCACCGGATGGCCGCGATGGCTCGGTGACGGTCCACGCCGATGCGACGCTGCGAGCGGGTTTGTTTGACGGGACCGAGCAGCTGGAGATGCGGCTGGATGCCACGCGCAAGACCTATGTGCATCTGGCGCGGGGCGAGCTGACCGTCAACGGCCAGGTGCTGAAGGCGGGCGATGCCCTCAAGCTGGAGGGCGAAAGCCAGCTCACCCTGAGCCAGGGGCAGCAGGCCGAAGTGCTGGTCTTCGACCTGGGGGCTTGATGCCCGCTCAGCTTTGCTGGGCTTCGAGCGTGTAGGCGGCGTGATCGTCCTGCCCGATGGTCTCGACCAGCCAGGGCAGCGCCACGGCCAGCTTGTCGTACAGGGTGTAGGGCGGGTTGATGATGAACATGCCGCTGCCGAACAGGCCGACGCCGTCGCGCTCGGCACCCTTGACGCGCAGGGTGGCGTGCAGCCAATCCACCTTGGGCAACTCGGCCGCTAGGCGCTTGAGCTGTGCCGGGAACTGGATGGCCTCACGGCGCGCGACCTCGGGGTACCAGATGGCGTAGGTGCCCGAGTTGAACTTGGGGATGGCGTCCTTGAGGGTTTGCAGGACGCGGCGGTAGTCGTCCTTGTTCTCGTAGGGCGGGTCGATGTGGACCAGACCGCGACGCGGCGGGGGCGGCAGGCAGCCTCTGAGGCTGGCGAAACCATCGGCGCCCTGGATGCTCACGCCCCGCTTGACGCCGGCAAAGTGCGACTCCAGCAGCTTGATTTCGGTGGGGTGGAGCTCGAACAGACGCAGGTGATCGCCTTCGCGCAGCATTTGCGCGGCCAACTGCGGCGAGCCGGGATACCACTTGAGGTCGTCACCATCGTTGAGCAGGGCGACCTGCTTGAGCAGGCTGCGCACGGCTTCAGGGATGGACTTGTCGCGGCGCATGGGCCACAGGTTGGCGATGCCGGAGGCGGATTCACCGCTCTTGGTGGCATAGCCGCTGGTGAGGTCGTAGAGCCCGCCGCCAGCGTGGGTGTCGATCACCCAGAAGGGTTTGTCTTTTTGCAGCAGGTGCTCAAGCACCTGCACCAACACCATGTGTTTGAGCACATCGGCGTGGTTGCCCGCGTGGAATCCGTGTCGATAACTGAACATGGGGCAAGCGTAGCGGTTTTATGGCCGCTTGCCGCGTGCCGGATCTGACTTTTTTGGTGTGTTTGAGGCTGCGGCAGGCCACAGCCCTCTGATTCAGGACGCCAGGAAGGGCTCCAGGGCCTTGAGCGTGCTGTCAGGGTCTTCTTCCTGGGGCAGATGGCCCAGCTTCGGGAAGGTGACCAGCTTGCAGCGCGGGATGTCATCGCAGAACTGCGCGCCCAGGTCCGGCGAGATCATCTGGTCACGCTCACCCCACAGTACCAGCGTGGGCTGGGTGATGCGGCGGATCAGGGGGGCGCTTTCGCCAAAGGTGGCCTGGTCCATGCGCTGGAACAGGGCGCGTCGGTTGCCCACGCGCAGGTTCAGCTCGAAATAGCGGTCGACGCGCTCGGCGGTGACCTGGTCGGGTTCGCCGAACACGCTGCGCAGGCTGGCCGCCATCAGGGGGCGCGGCAAGATGCGCTCGGACACCCAGCGCAGGCCCCGCATGCTGGCGATCTGAAAGCCGATGGGCATGGACAGCACGGAGGGCTGGTAGCCGTCGGCATCGATCAGGACGAGCTTGTGGACGCGCTCGGGTGCCAGGATGGCGGTTTGCCAGGCAATTTCACCGCCCAGGGCATTGCCGACCAGCACCACGCGCTTGACCTCAAGGGTGTCCATCAGGCGCAGCACGAAGCGGGTGTAGGCATCGATGCGGTAGTCGCCCTGTGGGCTGGGGCCGGTCAGGCCGAAGCCAGGCAGGTCGACGCTGATGACCCGGCGCTGGGTTTGCAGGCGGCTTTGCCAGCCTTCAAAGCTGTGCAGGCTGGAGGACATGCCGTGCAGCATCAGCACGGGTGTCGGAGCGAGGACCGGTGTCGCGCAGGTGCACCTGCATGCCGTCCAGCTCGACAAAGCGGGAAGGCTCGGGGGCCCAGCGGGCGACCAGTTCGCCCAGTTGCCGGTCGGGCTCCCAACTCCAGGCGATGGCGCCGGCGATCAGGATGGCCAGCAAGATGGCTGACCACCACAGACGTTTGATCCAATTC
>JAGNPA010000386.1 GCA_017989885.1 Aquabacterium sp. | reverse complement strand
GGTGATGTTCAGCCTGATGATGACCTGGAAGGATGGCCGTGAGCTGCTGAGCGCGCGCCTGCGCTCGGACGCCATCGACCTGCGCCCCTTCCTGGAAGCGGTGTTCTGCAGCCCGCCGCTGCGCGTGGACGGCACCGCGGTGTTCCTCAATGCCGATGCGGGCACCACGCCCAATGCCCTGCTGCACAACCTCAAGCACAACAAGGTGCTGCACAAGCAGAACCTGTTCGTGACGGTGCGCTCACACGAGGTGCCCTGGGTGCCCTTGAAGAACCGCATCGAGGTGGAGCTGCTGGGCAATGGCTGCTGGCAGGTCATCCTGCACTACGGTTTCAAGAACGAGCCCGATGTGCCCCGCGCGCTCAAGTTGCTCAAGGAGCATGGCGTCTTCATCGAGGACATGGAAACCAGCTACTTCCTGTCGCGCGACATCGTGATCCCGACCATGGGTGGCGAGATGGCGCCCTGGCGTGAAAAGCTGTTTGCCGGCATGCACCGCAATGCCTCGGGCGCCGCGGCCTTCCTGAAGCTGCCCACCAACCGCGTGGTGGAACTGGGCTCCAAGGTGGAGATCTGAGCACCCAGCGACTCACCCTGCGCCAGATCGCCCGGGACACTTCCCTGACGGCGATCTCGTCCGGCTTTGTCGCCACGCTGGTGGGCTTCACCAGCACCATTGCGCTGATTTTTCACGCGGCCCAGTCCCTGGGGGCCACGCCCGCCCAGGTGACATCCTGGGTGCTGGCCCTCGGCCTGGGCATGGGTCTGGCCACACTGGGCCTGTCGCTGTGGGCGCGCGCGCCCATCCTGATCACCTGGTCCACGCCGGGCGCGGCCGTGATCGCCAGTGCCGCAGCAGGGGTCAGCCTGCCCGAGGCCACCGGGGCTTTTCTGCTGTGCGGGGTGCTGATGTGGCTCAGTGGGGTCACCGGCTGGTTCGAGCGCGTGATGAACCGCATTCCCGTGGCGCTGGCCTCGGCGCTGCTGGCCGGCATCCTGGCCAAGTTTGCGCTGATGGCGTTTGCCGCAGCCACGCCCCAGCCGGTGCTGGTGATCGGCATGTTGCTGACCTACTTGCTGGGCAAGCGGCTGTGGCCCCGCTATGCCATCCCCGGTGTCCTGTTGGCGGGCGTGCTGATCGCCGCCGTGCAGGGGCAGTTGCACACGGCGGCCTTGCGCTGGGAGCCGGCGCTGCCGGTGTGGGTCACGCCGCAGTGGTCGTGGCAGGCCATGCTGGGCATGGGGCTGCCGCTGTTCATCGTCACCATGGCCTCGCAGGCGGTGCCGGGCGTGTCGGCCATTCGCGTGTTCGGCTACCGCACCCCGGTCTCGCCCTTGATGAGCTGGTCGGGGGTGACCACGGTGTTGCTGGCGCCCTTTGGCGGCTATGCCTTCAACCTGGCGGCCATCACCGCCACCATCGTGCTGCAGCCGCACGCCCACCCTGACCCGCACAAGCGCTACACCGCTGCCCTGGTGGCCGGGCTGTTCTACCTGGTGATGGCCCTGCTGGGTGGGGCGGTGGCCGGTGTCTTGACCGCCTTTCCCACCGCGCTCATCATGGGCGTGGCTGGCCTGGCCCTGCTGGGCACGATTGCCAATGGGCTGGCGGCCTCGCTGCTGGAGGCCCGCTACCGTGAAGCGGCCGTTATCACGTTTCTGGTCACCCTGTCGGGCGTCACGCTGATGGGCGTGGGCTCGGCCTTCTGGGGCCTGGTGGCCGGCACGCTGACGCTGTTCGTGGAACACTTCAGGGCTCGCCCCTCGACGACCGATCGCACCCCATCATGAAACTTCTGTTTGTTGCCGACCCGCTGGACACCTTCAAGACCTACAAGGACAGCACCTTCGCGATGATGCGCGAGGCCGCCTCGCGAGGCCATGAGCTGTGGGCCTGCGAGCCGCAACAGGTGGTGTGGCAACGCGGCAGCCTGGTGCAGGCGCAGGCGCGGCGCATCACCCTGACCGGCGACGCCCACGACTGGTATGACGAGCAAGAGCAAGCCTTGATTGCCCTGAGCAGCATGGACGCGGTGCTGATGCGCAAGGACCCGCCGTTTGACGCCGAGTACCTGTACGCCACCCACCTGCTGACCCAGGCCGAGCGCGAAGGTGCCCGCGTCTTCAACAAGCCGCAGGCCCTGCGCGAACACCCGGAAAAGCTCGCCATCCTCGAGTTCCCGCTGCACATCGCGCCCACCCTGGTGACGCGCAGCATCGAGGCCGTGCGCGCCTTCCATGCCGAGCACCGCGACATCATCCTCAAGCCGCTCGACGGCATGGGCGGTGCGGGCATCTTCCGCGTGAAGGACGATGGCCTGAACCTGGGCAGCATCGCCGAGACGCTGACGCGCGACGGCGCGCAAACCATCATGGTGCAGGCCTTCTTGCCGGCCATCAGCGAAGGCGACAAGCGCGTGCTGGTGATCGACGGCGAGCCCGTGCCTTACGCCCTGGCGCGCATCCCGCAAGGCGGTGAGGTGCGCGGCAACCTGGCGGCCGGGGGCAAGGGCGTGGCCCAGCCTTTGAGCGAATCGGACTGGGCGATTGCCCGGGAACTGGGGCCGATTCTGGCTTCGCGTGGCCTGCTGCTGGTGGGTCTGGACATCATCGGCAACCGGCTTACCGAGATCAATGTGACCAGCCCGACCTGCTTCCAGGAA